>DATHHQ010000368.1:0-2198 GCA_035490095.1 Bradyrhizobium sp. | reverse complement strand
GTCCGCATTCGCAACGGCCAGGGCGAATGGCAGCAGGCCTATCAGAACCTGGACGCATTCGACAGCATGATGACCCACTGCGCCGATCCCTACCACGCCATCGAACTGTTGATGTTGCGCGAGAGGATGAGGAACTGGCGGTTTTACGATCATTTGCGCACCGATCTCGACGCGCCTGCGCGCAAACCGCAGATCGGCACCTACACGCCGGTGCTGGCGGGAGATGGATCGGATCTGGCCGCAGCGTTGCAAACCATCCGCGAGATAGGTGCCGGCGAGCACATGGACGCCGCAATTGCCGACGCATTTCCCGGCGCTCGTGTCGAGGTGAACGCCACCGACGGATATTTCGAACTCGAAATGCACCAGCACGGCCTGCTCCGGCCGCTCAAGGCCGCTGAATTGTCGGACGGCACGCTACGCTACCTTCTGCTCGTCGCGGCATTGCTCTCGCCGCGACCGCCGACGCTGATGATCCTCAACGAACCCGAAACCAGCCTGCATCCGGATTTGATGCCGGCGCTGGCGCGCCTGATCGCACGGGCATCGAAGCGGTCGCAGGCCGTGGTGGTTTCACATGCCCCGGCGCTCGTTGCCGCACTCGATGCCGACGTCGACTGCGGGCGAATCATACTGGAGAAGCATCTCGGCGAAACCATCGTCAGGGACGGCGCGCCACCGGACTGGTCGTGGCCAGCGCGATAACCGGCCTGAAGCGTTGAAGGGTTGTCATCCAGGGCCGGTGTCGCCAGGCAGACTCGCCAAGCGGCTTTCTCGCGCTACGCGGTTTTGCGCTCCGCGCGCCACCAATGCCGGATCAATGCCAGACGGTTGGCGGCGTGCTGGGAAGGCCGGTGCTTTTCCGGAATAGCCCGTTCCAGTTTTTCGACGGCAGACGTTCCGCAAAGCGCCTGTTCCTCATTGCTGAAGCGAAGCATCTCGAAGCCGCGGTCGTTCGGCATCATCTTCTTGAAACCCAAATGGGCAAGCGAAGTCAGGTGCAGCAGTTCGTTCATCGACAGCGCGACAATTATCTTGTCTCCTCGCGGCGTCATCTGCAGCCTGCAGGTGTCGTATCCCTTGCGCCAGCAGGCGGCGCCGATGGCATCGCCAAATATCCAAAGCCGGGCCTGGTATCGATAGATACTCTTCTCGTATGTTGCCCCGCGCGCGAACGTCCGCACCGCCTCGACGGCCTTCGCAACATAATCGGGGGTGGCCTGGCCCGATGACTCATAGTGAGAACAGACGCCCCGGATGATTTCGAGCGTCGCCTCTTCCATGCCTGCGAGCCGCCCCTTGGCGAAATACGATTTTGCGGAAGACCAGGTCGAGGCCAGCAGAAGGACAAGCAGCACAACTATGACGGCCAGGATTCCCATCGCGGGACCTCATCAGAAGCGAAACCGACGCCCGGCCAGAACATCACCGCAAACCGCGCGCGTCACCGATCAGTCGGCCGCTTCTGATTTCCGCAAGGTGTGTTCCCCAGTTTGGCAACAATGATGGATTAGAGTTACCCGCGGGTATATTTGTTCCTCCGTACAACTGCGGAAAGACCGTCGATCGACGGAAGCAGAACCGGCCAGCGCCGCAAGCTGTCTCGGCGGCGTCCTCGCCGCTGCTTCTACTGCGTCGTCATCCAGGCCCGGGCTTCGCGCTGGGCCATGGCGATCTCGACCTCGGACATCAACGCGGCGACCTCGCGGCGCAGCTGGATGGCGTCGGCGCGGCCTTTCAGAGCAGCCAGGTTGAACCACTTATGCGCGGCGACGAGATTGACCACGCCGGAACGTCCGCTGGCCCAATACAGGCCGCGCTCGAACAGCACGTCGGGTATCGCACTTGCTTGCACCGGCGTTGCCGCATCCAGATCAATGTGTCCCTGAAACATCTGACATCTCCTTTTTGATTTTTGTTTGATTTTTGCCGCGCCCTTCCCGAGCGCGGCTCCCGTCCAGTTGTAAAAAGCGTCCCGTTATCCAGCGCGCGGTCAGCAGGAGTGGAATCCGGTTGTGCGTCCGACCCGCGCGCCCATGATGGGAAGCGCCCGATCTGATCGCCAAACCGCCCACGCCTTGGCGGATCATGCGCTCGCCGTTTGCCGGCTTGTTGGGATGACCATGACCGATAAAATTTGAAGGGTAGTTTAAGTATCGCGATGAACGGGGTGTAAACGCGTTCTCGGCGCGGATTAC
>DATHHQ010000367.1:0-6715 GCA_035490095.1 Bradyrhizobium sp. | reverse complement strand
CAACGAAGGTGTGGCCGCGGCCGATGAGGCGATGGCAAGGGTGCAGGCGCCGATCTGGGCCTCGGAAGATCTGAAAGCCGGTCTTGCCTCGTTCCGCAAGAACGGCCCCGGCCTCGCCAAATTCGCGGGGCGCTGATCATGGCTGGTCCTCTCAGCGGAATTCGCATCGTCGATTTCTCCCGCGTGCTGGCCGGCCCGCTGTGCGCGCGGACGTTGCAGGATCTCGGCGCCGAGGTCATTAAAGTCGAACCGCCGAGCCCGGACGTGTCGCGCTTTGCGTTTCCTTCCACCGACGGCATGTCGGGCTATTATGCGCAGCAGAATGCCGGCAAGCGCAATGTCAGCATCAATCTGAATATTCCCGGCGCGTATGATCTGGCGTTGAAGCTCTGCGATACCGCCGACATCGTGGTGGAGAACTTTCGTGCGGGGACGCTTGGCTTCTTCGGCCTTGACTACGAGACCCTGTCGAAGCGCAATCCGCGGTTGATCTACGCATCGATCACCGGTTACGGCCAGGGTGGGCCCTGGCGCAGCCGGATGGCATATGCTCCGACGGTGCAGGCCGAAGCTGGTTTTACCGAGAACAGCGTTCGGCACTATGGTGAGGCCTTGAAGGAGCCGCGCACCGATAGCCTGTCGCATGCCGACGTCTATGCCGGATTGCAGGCGGTCATCGCCATCCTCGCGGCGCTCCATGGTCGCCAGACAACCGGGCAGGGCCAATATATCGACGTGGCGATGGCAGCGACCTTGCTTGCGGTCAACGAGCGTGCCCATGTCGATCTGTCGGATGAGGATATCGGTGCGGAGCCTGCAGTGCTCGGCGCCACCGATTGCTCGTTCTTCACGGGCCCGCAGGGTGAGCATTTCACCGTCGCCACCAGCATTATCGGAAGTCGGACGTTTCCGTCCTGGCTGCGCGCGATGCGGCGCGTCGATTTGATGGACGACCCGCGATTTTCGAGTGCCGCGGCACGGCGGCTGAATTTCGGCGCGTTGCACCAGATCATCCAGTCCTGGATCCTGACGTTCCCGGACATGGCGAGGCTCGATGCACAGTTCGACGAGGCCAAGATCGCGATGGGTGAAATCCGCTCGATCAAGCAACTGACGAAGTCGGATTGGAGCGAGTATTGGGGTGCGGTCCAGCTCGTCCCCGATCGCAGCGGCGGCGAATACAAATTGCCGGGGCGCCCCTGGCATTTTTCCAGGGATGAACTAGCGCCGATCGGTACGCCGGCTTTTCAAGGGGAGCACAACAGAGAGGTGTTCCGCGAACTCGGCGTGAGCGAGGCGGAGCTGCAGAAGCTTTCCGAGACCGGGGTGCTGGTCTCGCACCGTCGCGTGCTTGAGCCGGAAGCCGCGGTCAAACCAAGAGAGCCTGCGGGTCAGGCGGCCTGACCGCGGCGCCGTCCTTGGCGAGACGATTTCAAGATCGAAAAGGGGCAGGCGGAAAGCACCGGTCCCCTGCTATAAGTGATCGGGAATCACCGAGGGCAATAGACTGCGAGACACACCATGAAGCGTTCCCGTTCCTTCAACAAGGAATGCTCGATCGCCCGCGCCATGGAGGTGGTTGGCGATCGCTGGTCGATCTTGCTGCTTCGGGAAGCCTATTATGGCACCAGGCGGTTCGACGAGTTTCAACACTATCTTGGCGTTGCGCCGAACATTCTCAGTGCGCGGCTGAAGAAGCTCGTCGATTTCGGCGTGATGACCCGCGTGCCGTTGCCGGAGCATGGCGGGCGTTACGAATATGTATTGACCAAAAAGGGGCGCGATTTTTTCCCGACTTACCTGGCACTCAAGAAGTGGGGCGATGACTGGCTTGCGGAGCCGGCAGGGCCGCAGGTGGTTTTCAAGGATCGCACAAGCGGGCGGCAAATTGAATATCCGATCCTGCTTTCAGCGGGCGGCAAGCCGTTGCAACTCGAAGACATCGAAATTGTTGCGGGCTCCGGCGCCGTGCCTTTCAACCAAAAGCGATTCGGCGGTCAAGTCCCACACGCAAAGGTCAAACCAAAGGGTGCGGCTCGAGATCGGCGCAAATCCACAGCCCACAACGACAAATAATGCCGTGGCGGCTTGCGGCCTGTCTCAGATGATCCTCATGCCGACAAAGCATCGGCCAAAGGATTCACAAAGCAGCCGATTCGGCAGGTAGGCTTCGTTGCGGCGGACCCGCGGATCCTCGAGCGGCAGGATCTCGTCGCGCAACGCAATCTCCGGCACCGAGACCGCCGTCAGCCGCTTTTCTTTTGCCGCGTGCTGGCGATCAGCACTAGCAGGAACGAGGCCGCCGTCATCAGCGTACTGATCGCGGCGATGGTCGGATCAATCTCGTCGCGCAGTGCGGTAAACATTCGTTTGGTGAGCGGCTGGTACTGGCCGCCGGAGATGAACAGGCCCACGACGGTCTCGTCCATCGCGGAGATGAAGGCGAAGATGCTGCCCGTCAGCACGCTCGCCTTGATCTGCGGCAGCGTGACGGCGAAAAAGCTGCGCAAGCGGCTCATGCCGAGGCTGCGCGCCACCATCTCCTGCGCAGGATCGAAGCTCTGCAGGCCCGCCACGACGGAGGTGATGACGTAGGGCAGGCCAAGCATGACATTGGCCAGCACGAGTCCCGACATCGTCGCAACCAGTCCGACCTTGGCATAGACGAAGAAGATGCCGACAGCGGTGATGATGATCGGCACCACCAATGGCAGCATCAGCATCATATGGACTATTCGCATGAGGCGCAGCTTCGAGTTGCTGATGGCGTAGGCCGCGGCGACGCCGAGCGGAGTCGCAATCAATACCGTAAGTGCCGCAACCGTGAAGGTCACGCGGGTCGCCTGCATCCAGGCGGCATTGCCGATATATTCCTGGTACCAGCGCAGCGATAGCGACGGCGGCGGGAACGTCAGGAAGCGGGTGTTCGAGAACGACATCGGCACAATGATCAGCACCGGCAAGATCAGGTAAAGCAGCACCAGCGAACAGAACAGCACGAAGGCGATGCGGCCGGGCGAGAACGTCTTCATTTTTGCCCCAATATGCGATCGAGCGGAATGAACCGGCCGACGGTGAGGAAAATGACGAAAACGCTGACCAGCAGCACCACGCCGACGGCGCTTGCCGCGCCCCATTGGTTGTAGAGCTCGACATTGCGGCTCACCAGCATCGATACCATGACGGTGCGGCCGCCGCCGAGCAGTTCAGGCGTGATGTAGAAGCCCAGACACAGCACGAACACCAACGTCGTGCCGGCGAGCACGCCCGGCAATGACAGCGGCAGGAAGATCCGCCAGAAGGTATGTGAAGGACTGCCGCCAAGGCTCGCGCCGGCCTGCATCAGGTCGTTCGGGATCTTCTGCATGGTGGCGTAGAGCGGCAAAACCATGAAGGGCAGCAGGATATGCACCGTCGCAACCACGGTGCCGAATGTGTTGTGTACGAGTGCCAGCGGCTCCTCGATGACGCCGAAATATTGCAGGAACTGGTTGATCACCCCGGTTCGCTGCAGCAGCGCCAGCCAGGCGTAGGCCCGCACCAGCACGCTGGTCCAGAACGGCAGAATCACCAACGCCAGAATCAGAACGCTCCATCCCCTTGGAACTGCGCTTGCGGCATAGGCGATCGGATATCCGAGCAGCAGCGCCAGCAGCGTCACGAGCAGGCTGATCTCGAAGGTTAGCGAGAAGCTGCGCCAGTAGATGTCTTCGCTGAAGATGCGGCGGTAGTTCTCCAGCGTGAAACCATCATGATAGATCGACTGCCAGGCGAGCCAGCCCACCGGGAGTACGATGAGCAGCAGGATCACCAGCAGCGCCGGCGATGCCAATGCCAGCATCAAGCCCTGTTCGCGGCGATGATGACGCAAAGAGAGATCTGGGGTGGAACTGGTCAACGTCGATTTCCTGTCGTTGGTAGAGACGGTTGGAGCGGATTTCGCGCTGGTCGAACCCCGCTCGAAACTGGCCCGTCTATTTCTGAACGAAGGCGACCCAGCGCTTCTCGGCGGCTTCTCCTTCCGGCGACGACCACCAGGCATAGGACATCAGCGCCTGCTTGCTGGCGTTCTGCGGTGCGCTTGGCAGTTGAGCGGCACGCTCCGGGTTGACCACGCCGGTATCGAAAGCCTTTGGGTTCGCCGGGCCGTAATCGATATGCAGCGGCAGGTTGGCCTGGTTGATGGGATCGACCGCCTCGTTGAGGAAGCTGATCGCCGTCGCCAGATTCGGTGCGCCCTTGAGGATGCAGAGCGAAGTGCTCTGCAGAATACCCTGATTAAACGTAAAGGCGACCTTGGCACCTTCCTTGGTCAGGGCGCTGACGCGGCCATTCCAGGCCATCACCATGTCGACTTCGCCATCGTTCAGAAGCTGCGCGGATTGCGCGCCCGATGTCCACCAGACGGTGATATTCGGCTTGATCTCCTCGAGCTTCCTGAAGGCCCGGTCGACATCGAGCGGATAAAGTTTGTCGGGCGCAACGCCGTCTGCCATCAGGGCCGCTTCCAGCGTTGCGATCGGATGGTTGCGCAGCGCGCGGCGGCCGGGGAACTTCTTCACGTCCCAGAAATCGGCCCAGCTGTTTGGCGTGGCGCCTTCCGGATATTTCTTCTGGCTATAGGCAAGAACGCTCGAATAGAACTCATACGCCACGGAATACGCATTGCGATAGGCCTCCGGCATGGCGGCGGCATTGGGGATCGTGGCGAAGTCGAGCTTCTCGATCAGCCCCTGATCGCCGCCGCGCAGGCAATAGCCGGTCGGCACGTCCACCACGTCCCAGATCGGCTTGCCGCTGGCGACCTGCGACTTGATGACGGGCCAGGCGTCGGGAATGCTGTCCTGATTGACGGTGATGCCGAGCTTCTTGGCTGCGGGATCGAGGATCGCGATGGTTTGCGCTTTCTGATAGGCGCCGCCCTGCGACACGAAGGTGATCTGGTCGGCGGCCCTGGCCGAGATACTCGTCAGCGCGAAAAGCCCCAGCGAGACGCCAAACAACGCGCGTCGAGAAAATCCTGAATTGGATACAACTGCCATAGTCCGTTCCCCTCGTGTTAAGATCGGGCCTTGCGTTTGCTATTGCCCGATCGCGTCTAAAAACTGGTACCAGCCAGCCACCATTCGGACGGCCGGTTCGCGCAGCGGATAAAATGGAATTGATTTGAGGCGGCTGGCATCGAGCAGGCCAACATCCGGCTTTTCGCCGCGCACGAAGGCCGCGAGGTAACGCCCCATCAGGCTGGACATCGCGACGCCGGCGCCATTGTAGCCCATCGAGAACAGAGTCTGATCGTCGAGGCGGCCGATATGCGGCATGGAATCGAGGGTCATGCCGACCAGGCCCGACCATTTGAATGACAGCGGTACATCGGTCAATTCGGGGAAGATGCAGATCATGGCTTTGCGGAGCGCATCGAAAGCCGCTTCTGAATCTTGTTTACCGAAAGCGCCGCGGCCGCCGAAGACCACGCGATCGTCGACCATACGGAACCAGCGCATCATGCGCTTGGTCTCGGTATAGGTTCGGCCGGTCGGCATCAGGTGGCCGGCCAGGTTATGCGGCAGCTTGTCGGTTGCGATGATGGCGCTGCGGAAGGGCACCAAGATGTGCTGCATACGACGCGTTGCAGGCGTCAGGTCGGAATAGCTGTTGGTCGCGATAATGACTTGCCGCGCCCGCACCGCGCCTTGCGGCGTCTCGGCGACGATCAGCCCATTTTCGCGCCGTAACCGGAGCGCGGGGCTGTCCTGGAAGATGGCGACGCCGCGTTGCGCCAAGCCTTCGGCGAGGCCATGCAAATAATTCAGCGGATGGATGCCGCCGGAACCCGGATTGAGCACGCCGCCGACGAACACCTGCGAGCCGGTTTCCTCGCGCACCTGATCGGCGTCGAGTATCCGGACATCGGCATCGCCCATCTCACGCTTCATCCAATCGGCTTCGTCAATGGCGGCTCGAAGCGTCGCGTGATTGTGTGCCGCCTTGACCTGTCCGCTTCGCGTCAACCGCGCGTCGGCAATGCCAAATTCGGAAACCAGCTCCTCGACCATCTCTGTCGATTCATGCGCGATCTCGTACATGCGTTTCGCCATCGCGCGGCCGTGGGCCGCGTCGATGCCGCGGAAGGACTGACGGAATTTCGCGGTGATGACGCCGCCATTGCGGCCGCTCGCCCCCCAGCCGGGACGATTGGCCTCAAGGATGATCGGCGTCAGTCCGCTCTTGGCGATGTGATGCGCGGCGGAGAGCCCGGTATAGCCGGCGCCGATGATGACGACATCGGCCTGAACCTCGCCCGACAGAGAAGGAAAGGCACGCAAGGGCTCGGCTGTGCTCGCCCAGAGCGAGGTAGCCGATGGCAATGGGGTCCAGATCTGTGCCATGGCCGCGCGCTCGCTCCGTTCAGTGCCCAACCGCCGCGTCGGCGAAGGCCTTCATCGTTGCGAAATGAAAATCAGGCTTGGTCAGCTCCGGCACGTCGGGCGTTCCACCGAATCCCGCCATGCCCTGGCGGCGTTCGATCCAGCACACCTTGTAGCCGAGCTTACGAGCGATCCCGATATCGTGGTACTGGCTCTGAGCCACATGCAGAATATCGGACTGCTTGTAGCCGAAGGCTGCCTGCCTGCCCTTGTTGTAGGCAAAGAATTCGGGATTCGGTTTGGCGACGCCGGTATCGTCGGCGCAAACGGTATCGTCGAACGGGTCG
>DATHHQ010000366.1:0-4176 GCA_035490095.1 Bradyrhizobium sp. | reverse complement strand
TCGTCATCGACAATCAGAATGTCATTTGCCATCGGTCACGCCTGTCTGGTCAGCCGCCTGTTGCGGCTTTGATTTTGGTTTCACTATTGGTCGCGTCGGCGCGCTCTGCGGTTTCGGGCGCCGTCACTTTTGTTTCGGCGGCCGGCTCCTTGACTTCGACTTTCGCGGCGTGGCCCGATACCGCAAACCGCAATCTCATCCAGGCCCCCCGCGCGCCCGGCCGAATGTCCGCGGCATCGTTGAGTTCGATCCGGCCGCCATGGTCTTCCAGAACACGGCCGACAATCGCCAGGCCGAGGCCGGTGCCCTTTTCTCGCGTCGTAACGTAGGGTTCGAGCAGACGCGCCCGGCTTACTTTCGGCAGGCCGATGCCATTATCGATGACGTCGATCACGATGTCATCGTTCTCGCGCGCCGCGATAACGTCGATACGCCCCTTCCCCAGCTCCTCCGCCGGGACCACCTCGATCGCTTCGGTCGCGTTCTTGATGATGTTGGTCAGCGCCTGTGAAATCAGTCGCCGGTCGAACTGCGCCCGCATCGGCTCGTCCTTGATCTCGGCTTCGATATCGATGTCGGGATGTCCGACCCGCATCAGGAACACCGCCTGCCGCACCGTGTCGGCAACGTCCTCGCCTTCGATCACAGGTTTCGGCATCCGCGCGAAGCGCGAGAACTCATCGACCATTCGCCTGATATCATCAACCTGTCGCACAATCGTGTCCGTGCACTGTTCGAAGATGGCCTTGTCCTCGGTGATAACCTTGCCGAATTTGCGACGGATGCGCTCGGCCGAAAGCTGAATCGGCGTCAGCGGATTTTTGATCTCGTGCGCGATGCGGCGCGCCACATCGGCCCATGCCGAAGTCCGCTGTGCGGAAACGAGCTCGGTTATGTCGTCAAGCGTGATGATGTAGCTGTCGCGCGACTGGCTGGTCTGCTCGGCGCTGACGCGAACCGACAGATTGCGTTCATGGCCGTCGCGGAGAATCGTGATCTGGCCCTGTACCAGCCGCTGCGTGCCCTCCCGCGCGGTCTTCATCATGTCATCGAGTTCGGGCAGCACGTCCGACAGCGGATGATCCAGCGTCTCCGATTCGGCGTGGCCGATGAGTTTTTCGGCGGAGCGATTGAGGATGCCGACACTGCCGGAACCATCGACGCCTATGATGCCGGCGCTCGCCGACGACAATACCGCCTCGATGAAGCGGCGGCGGCTGTCGATGAGGTCGCTTGCGCTTACCAGTTCGTCGCGCTGGCTGCGCAACTCCTGCGTCATCTTGTTGAAGGTCTCGGCGAGCTGCGCGAGGTCGCCCTCCGACTTGTGGACCGGCACCTGCACATGCAGGTCGCCGGTCGAAACGATATTGGCGGCGCTCATCAGCCGGCGGATCGGGGCGACCAGCCAATTGGCGAAATTCAGCCCGATCAATACCGACGCCATCAGGATGGTCAGCGCGATCACCGCGAACATCAGTGCGAAGTTCACCTGAATGCCGAGCCGGCGCGCTTCGATCTCGGCATATTCGGCGACGCTGGCCTCGGTTTGCCTGAGTTGCGCGACCACGCGCGGATCGAGCAACCGGGCCACGTACAGGAACGTGTCGTTGAACGCGCGCAGCCGGATTACGGCCGCGACGTAGTTCGCTTCCGGGAACACCGCGATCTGAGGTTCGTTTTCCTCGACATTAGTCAGGAAGTCCGGCGTCGGCGTCGTGAAGGAGTACTGCTGAATCCCGGTCTGCGCTGTTTCCAGAGGATTGCCCTCCTTATCGATCAGCTTGGCGCCCGGCAGGTTGCGCGAGGCGGCACTTGCCGTCAGAAGCTCGCGAAACGTTCCGCGGTCCTGGTCGAACAATGGCCGGGCATGGGAGAGATCGTTGGCCATTCCCAGAATATCGCCACGAATGAGCTGCGCGTGTTCCTGCAGATAGGCGTGGGCAATGATCAGCGAGTTCTGAATCACCTCGCGCGTCGGACCTGAAAACAGGCGATCGAGGCCACGATCGATGGTCACATTGGCGACGATCGCCACCACCACCGCGGGCAACACCGCAATGACCGAAAACAGGCTGACAATCTGGACGTGCAGCCTCGCCGCCGCCCGGCCGCGGCGGCGGGCCTGGACTACTTGCCAAACTTCTCGCACGATGATGCTGACCAGCAGCAGGATCGTCGCCGCATTGATCAGAATGAAAGAAAACACCACGCTGCGGGTCGGTTCGACCGGCGTCAGGCCGGTGAGCACCACGAAGGTGAGGAAGGCCGACAGCAAGGCCAGGGCGACCGCAAACGGCCCCAGAAACCTCCGGAGGGCCCCTCCTTTGGTTTCGGCGAACGACGGATCGAACGATGGGACCGAGGTGTCTGCGCTGGTCATTCCGGCAAGGTGCGAGCTAAAGGCTTAGGTCCGCCGGCCGCGGACTGATGCATTCATATCACAATGTTGCCAAATTGCGACGATTCCACGGCGTGTCCGCCACGAGCCATATTGGCGTGCGGACTCCGCGCCCGCAAAACGCGCGGCCGCAGGTCGAATCGCCGAATCCTAGAGCCTTTTCCGTTTCGATAGAATCGAAACGGGGCTCTAGATTCTTGATTTGACGCGTTTTCTTGACGCGAACCGGTATCCACTTCGCTTGAAAACGCTTTAGTTGCCGCTCCGGTAAACTTGGATATCGAGGTCGCGAATCTTCTTCCGCAGGGTGTTGCGGTTGAGGCCCAGCAGGTCAGCGGCGCGAATCTGATTCCCCCTCGTCGCCGCCAATGCCGCCGTCAGCAGGGGTACCTCGATTTCCTTGAGGATACGATGGTAGAGACCCGGCGGCGGTACCCCGTTAGGGAAACCCGAAAAATGCGATGAAAGATAGGCTTCGACGGCGCCGCCGAGATTGTCGACACCATGCTGGACGCTACCGCCCGAGGTCACGGCGGGAGGCGCCAGCTCGCCATCGATGACAGAGCCGGTGATCACGTCTTGCGGATACAAAGCCGCGAGCCGGCGCGCGAGGTTTTCGAGTTCGCGCACATTGCCCGGCCAGCGATGCTGCTTCATGCGTTCCAGCGCCAGGGCATCGAGCTTCTTCGGCGGCAGTCCGTCCTTCTCGGCCAGCGTGAAAAAATGCCGAATCAAATCGGGCAAATCCTCGATCCGCTCGCGCAGCGGAGGCAGCCGCAACGGAACCACATTCAAGCGAAAGAACAGATCCTCGCGAAACAGACCCTGCTGAATCAGGATACGCAGATCCTTGTTGCTCGCAGCGACGATGCGCACGTCGGTCTTGATGGGGGTACGGCCGCCAACGGTGGTGTACTCGCCCTGCTGAAGGACCCGTAACAGACGGGTCTGCGCCTCCATCGGCATGTCGCCGATTTCGTCGAGAAACAGCGTACCTCCCTCAGCCTGCTCAAACCGGCCCGAGGCGCGGGTGTTGGCGCCGGTGAATGCGCCGCGTTCATGGCCGAACAGTTCCGATTCGATGAGATCGCGTGGGATAGCCGCCATGTTGACGGCGACGAACGGGCCGTTACGCCGCTTGCCGTAGTCATGCAGCGCGCGTGCGACCAGCTCCTTGCCGGTGCCGGACTCGCCGGAGATCATCACCGTGAGGTCGGTCTGCATCAGTCGCGCCAGCACCCGATAGATTTCCTGCATCGCGGGCGACCGGCCGACCAGCGGAATCGAATCGAACTCTGCTTCGTCGGCGTGGCTTGCAACCCGCTCCTTCGGTTCCGCCAGCGCGCGGCCGACAATGGCGATCAGCTCCTTCAGGTCGAACGGCTTTGGCAGATATTCATAGGCGCCGCGTTCGGACGCGCGGATCGCCGTCATGAAAGTGTTCTGCGCGCTCATCACGATGACCGGAAGGTTCGGCCGCATCTTCTTGATCCGCGGCAGCAGATCAAATGCGTTCTCGTCGGGCATCACGACGTCGGTGATAACCAGATCGCCCTCGCCCTGGCTGACCCAGCGCCACAGCGTCGCCGCGTTTCCGGTCAGGCGCACCTCGTATCCGGCGCGCGACAGAGCTTGGTTTAGAACCGTACGGATGGCGGTATCATCGTCGGCGACAAGTATACTACCTGCAGGCATTGTTATTCCTCATCTTGGGCCCTGTGAGGCATGCAACGGCGTCCCCGAAACGTGCTCGCGATTGCTCTGGTCGAAGTGCTTGG
>DATHHQ010000365.1:0-9405 GCA_035490095.1 Bradyrhizobium sp. | reverse complement strand
GAGAGCCAGAAGATCGTATCGCCCGACAGCCACTCGTAGTTCTCGACCCCGATGAATTCGCCGGGACGTCCGATCTTTGCGTCGGTGAACGAAATCCAGATGCCGAGGCCGAGCGGATAGGCAAGGAAGAATATCAGGAATGCCATCGCCGGCATCATGAACCAGAAGCCGAGCCAGTTGCGGTTGGTCCGCAGCTGATCCCACGCGGTGGCCTCGCGAATCTGCGGCCGGGCCGCCCGGGGTTGGAGTGCAATATCAGCCATTGGCGAAATCCCGCAATATCATCGGTGGCGATGCCGTCTCGAGTATTAGCGGAGCGAGCGGCAATTGCTTGCCGCCCGCTCCGTCGTCATCAACGGTAAATTCGCTTCAACTGCCGTTCGGTCACCGCGATTGTGCCCTTGGCGTCCTCGCGTCCGGTGCAGTAGTTGGCGAACATGTCGACAATCAGGAAGTCGGCGATCGCAGTCGCCGCCTTCTCGCCGGGCGTGCCGATGCCGGAAGCGGGAAGCGCGCGCTTGCTGGCCTGACTGAACACCTGGTTCTTCGGGTCCGCCGTCCACACCGGTGCGGCGTCATAGGCGTTTAGCGTGTGGGTGAGATAACCGCGCGCGCCCGTCAGCCATTTGTCGTAGTTTTCCTTTTCCAGCATGAAGGCGACAAACGCCTTCGCGGCGTTCGGATATTTGGTGAAGTTGAACGCCAGGATCGGAACCGCAAGCTGCAGTTCGGTCGGTTTGCCGATCGGCCCGACCGGCCACAGCGCATGATAGGTGTCCTCAGCGAGTTCCTTCTTGGCCGGATCGTCCTTGGCGGCGACATAGATCGAGATGCCGTTCGACGTCAGGGAAAGCTCGCCCGACAGGAACGCCTTGTTGTTGGAGGAGTCGTTCCAGGACGCGACGCCGGGAATGAAGTTGTCGGACAGCGCCTTGCAGTATTCCAGCGCCTTCACGGTTTCCGCCGAGTTGATGATGACCTTGTCGTCCTTGTCGACCGTATAGGCGCCGTGACCCCACAGGATCCAGTGCAGCCAACCATTGGCGTCGCCGGTGGCATGCCCGAGCGCGAAGCCGGCCGGCGTGTTGTTCTTCTTCAACGCCTTGCACAATTCCAGGAAACCCGGGAAATCCTTCGGGATTTCGCTGAAGCCGGCCTTATCGGTCAGCGACTTCCGATAGGTGATGTAACCGCCGATGGTTGCGACGGGAATACCGAGCCAGTCATTGCCCTGCTTGCAGGTGGCGGCGGCCGCGTCGGTCCATCCGCCGTACTTCTTGCCGAGATAGTCGGCGACGTCGTTCATCTTCAGAACTTTGGTGGGAAATAGCTGCGGCAATGTATGCAGACCCCAGGCCAGATCGAGGCCCGAGCCGGTGTTCGCCGCGACCGAGGCCTTCGGCTGCACGTCCTCAAAGGACTCGCTGAATACGTTCATCTCGGTGCCGGTGGCGGCCTTGAATGCCGCGACCATCGCGTTGAAGGCATCGTCTTCCGCGGGAACGAAGCGCTTCCAGCGCATCACGGTAAGCTTCGCACCGCTTTCGGCCTTCCAGGGAGCCGATTGCGCCCATGCCTTGGCAAAGTCGAACAGGGCCGGCCCGGTCAGCGCGCCCGTCGCCGCCAGCGCGGTGCCGCCCTGAAGCAGAGTTCGGCGAGTAAAGTCATGCATAGTTTATCTCCCTTTTGAATTTTAAATCTGATTGTTTTTTTAGGCGTTCAGTCGCTTGCCGGTGGTCTCGTCGAACAGATGCACGAGCCCCGGATCCGGCTTCAACCGGATCTTGTCACCCGGGTTGAATTGATGACGTTCGCGGAAAACGGCGACGACCTGCTCGCCGCCGAGTTTGGCGAACACCTGGGTCTCCGATCCCGTCGGTTCCACGACCACGATCTCGGCTTCGGCGCCGTCGTCCGCGATGGTAAAATGCTCCGGCCGGACGCCGTACACCGCGGGCCGCCCTTCCGAATTGGCCGGCGCCGATGCCAGCGGCAGCTTCACGCCGTTCGGACCCTCGAAGCTGGCGCTGCCGTTCGACTTCACCTTGCCCTTGAGGAAATTCATCGCCGGCGAACCGATAAAGCCGGCGACGAACTGATTGTCCGGTTTGTCATAAAGTTCGAGCGGCGTGCCGATCTGTTCGACGATGCCGTCATGCATCACCACGATCTTGTCGGCCATGGTCATGGCTTCGATCTGGTCGTGGGTGACGTAGACCGTGGTGGTCTTCAACCGCTGATGCAGTTCCTTGATTTCGGTGCGCATCGCAACCCGCAGCTTGGCGTCGAGGTTGGACAAGGGCTCGTCGAACAGAAACACTTGCGGGTCGCGCACGATGGCGCGTCCCATCGCGACGCGCTGGCGTTGTCCGCCGGACAATTGCCGGGGATAGCGATCGAGCAGCGGCGTCAGAGCCAGAATTTCCGCGGCGCGAGCCACGCCTTTGTTGATTTCGTCAGCGCTTGCGCCCCGCAACTTCAGCGAAAACCCCATGTTGTCGGCAACCGTCATATGCGGATAGAGCGCGTAATTCTGGAACACCATCGCGATGTCGCGCTCTTTGGGCTGGACATTGTTGACCACGCGGTCGCCGATTGAAATCGTGCCGGAGGTGATGTTTTCGAGCCCCGCGAGCATCCGCAACAAGGTCGATTTGCCGCAGCCGGACGGGCCGACCAGAACCACGAAAGCGCCGTCCTCGATCGGGATCGACACGCCGTGCAGGACTTCAAAGCCACCAAACGATTTCCGCACGTCGCGAATCTGCACCGACGACATACATACCCTCCCTGTTCACGTGATCCTGGCGGTAAATTCCGCCGTCGTTCTGTTGTTTGATCGGGGTCTTACCAGACTTTTTCGGCGATGTCGTTGGATCAAAGTCGTAGACCGCGCCCCACCCCGGCAAACGTTGCGAACCGGGCGTTGACATGCAAACATCCGCCACCAATTCAAAAATTACGCACAAAAATAAGGCGTGTGCGGTGCGGGAGAAACCATGAACAAGCCGCTTACCGGCGTCACCAGGCGCAAACTCCGTTCCAGCGAGTGGTTCAACAACCCGCACAACCCGGGGATGACCGCGCTCTACCTCGAGCGCTATCTTAACTATGGCCTGACCCGGCACGAGCTCCAATCCGGCAAGCCGATCATCGGCATCGCGCAGACCGGCAACGACCTCTCGCCATGCAATCGGCATCACCTTGAACTCGCCCACCGGGTCCGGGAGGGCATCCGAGCCGCTGGCGGCATCGCCATGGAATTTCCGATGCACCCGATCCAGGAGACCGGCAAGCGTCCGACCGCGGCGCTCGATCGCAACCTCGCCTATCTTGGACTGGTCGAAATCCTGTTCGGCTACCCGCTGGACGGCGTGGTCCTGACCACGGGCTGCGACAAGACCACCCCCGCCTGCCTGATGGCGGCGGCGACGGTCAATATGCCGGCCATCGTGCTGTCCGGCGGGCCGATGCTGAACGGATGGCACAAAGGCGAGCGCAGCGGTTCCGGCACCGTGGTCTGGAAGGCGCGCGAGCAGCTTGCCGCGGGCGAGATCGACTACGAGGAGTTCATGAATATCGTGGCGTCGTCGGCGCCATCGGTCGGCCATTGCAATACCATGGGCACCGCCTCGACCATGAATTCACTGGCGGAGGCCTTGGGCATGTCGCTGCCGGGCTGCGCCGCGATCCCCGCCCCCTACCGCGAGCGCGGCCAGATCGCCTACGAGACCGGCACCCGCATTGTCGGGATGGTCTGGGAGGATCTGAAGCCGTCCGACATCCTGACGCGAAAGGCATTCGAAAACTGCATCGTCGTCAATTCGGCGATCGGCGGCTCGACCAACGCCCCGATCCACATCAACGCGCTGGCCCGCCATATCGGCGTGGAACTCGACATCGACGACTGGCAGAAATTCGGCCACGAGATTCCGCTATTGGTAAATATGCAGCCGGCCGGCTTCTACCTCGGCGAGGAATATCATCGCGCCGGCGGCGTGCCGGCGGTGGTGCGCGAATTGATGGCGCACAAGCGCATCCACGAAGACGCCATGACCGTCAATGGCCACACCATGGGCGACAACTGCCGCGAAGCGCCGAAGCCCGATGGCGACGTGATCTGGACCTACGACAAGCCGCTGGTGAAGGACGCCGGGTTCCTGGTGCTGCGCGGCAACCTGTTCGACTCCGCGATCATGAAGACCAGCGTGATCTCCAAGGAATTCCGCGACCGCTATCTGGTCAATCCCAAGGATCCTAACGCGTTCGAGGGACGCGCGGTCGTGTTCGAGGGCCCGGAGGATTATCACCACCGCATCGACGATGCCGCGCTCGATATCGACGAGCACTGCATCCTGTTCGTGCGAGGCACCGGTCCGATCGGCTATCCCGGCGGCGCCGAGGTCGTAAACATGCAGCCGCCAGCCGCCCTCATCAAGCGCGGTATCCTGTCGCTGCCCTGCATCGGCGACGGCCGCCAATCCGGCACCTCAGGCTCGCCGTCGATCCTCAACGCCACGCCCGAGGCCGCTGCCGACGGTGGCCTTGCGATCCTCAAGACCGGCGACATGGTCCGCGTCGACCTCAACAAAGGCAGCGCCAACATCCTGATTTCGGACGAGGAGCTGAAGCGGCGCCGCGCCGAACTCAAGGCCAAGGGCGGCTTCCCCTATCCGGCCAACCAGACGCCCTGGCAGGAGCTCTATCGCTCAACCGTCGGCCAGCAGGCTACTGGTGCATGCCTGGAGCTCGCGACGCGCTATCACGACATCGCCGGCCTGGTGGGCGTGGCGAGAGATAATCATTAAAGCCATGGATCCGGCAGCCGACTTCTCCGCCGTCGTCCCTGCGAACGCAGGGACCCATAACCCCTGGCCTCAACGATATAAAAAGGGCCCTTAACCCATTGCCTAAATGAGACTCCGCACCGCCGCGATGAGCGCAATTGCGCTCACGCTGGGGTCCCTGCGTTCGCAGGAACGACTCGTTGAGGCGCGTTACAAGACTTCATAAGAATCTGGAGAGAAAAAAATGTCAGACCGCCTTCAAGGCAAGCGCGCATTCGTGACCGCGGGCGCAATGGGGATCGGCCGCGCCTGCGCCGTCGCCTTTGCGCGCGAAGGTGCTACGGTTTTTGCAACCGACATCGACGAAAAGGGCCTTGCGCTGCTCGGCAAGGATGGCATCTCGGACGTGGCACGGCTCGACGTGCGCGACAGTGCCGCGGTCACTGACATGGCCAAGCGGGTCGGCAAGATCGACATCCTGCTCAATGCCGCGGGCTTCGTGCATCACGGCACGGTGCTGGAATGCTCGGACGAAGACTGGGATTTTTCGTTCGATCTCAACGTCAAGTCGATGCACCGGACCATCAGGGCCTTTCTGCCGGCCATGCTGGAATCCGGCCACGGCTCGATCGTGAACATCGCCTCCGCCGCCGGCGTGTTCAAGGCCGCGCCCAACCGCTACGTCTATGCCGCGACCAAAGCCGCCGTCGCCGCGCTGACCCGCGCGGTCGCCGCCGATTTCGTCGCCAAGGGCATACGATGTAATTGTATTTGCCCCGGCACCATCGAGACGCCTTCGATGCTGGACCGCGCCGCCGCCGCGGGTCCTGGAGGCCGCGACATGTTCGTGAGCCGGCAGCCGATGGGACGGCTCGGCACGGCCGGGGAAATCGCGGCGCTTGCGGTCTATCTTGCCAGCGACGAAAGCTCGTTCACGACCGGCGTCGCGCATCTCATCGATGGCGGCTGGACGCTGTAAACGGAAGAACCTCATCCTGAGGAGCGGCGCCTTCGCCGCGTCTCGAAGGATGGGGAATGCGTTGCACTCATGGTTCGAGACGCGCGCAAGAGCGCGCTCCTCACCATGAGGACCATCAAACGAAAGGACCCTCACCATGAACAAGATCGATCTGAACGGCCGCTGTGCCGTCGTCACCGGCGGCGCCCAGGGTTTTGGGCGCGCCATCACCGAGCGTTTTGTCAGTTCCGGCGCCAAGGTCGCGATCTGGGACCATGACCAGCCGTTCGCCGAGAAAACCGCCAAGGAAATCGGCGATGGGGTCACGGCGTTCAAGGTCGACGTTTCGGATCTGGCCGCGGTTGAGAAGACGAAAGACGCCACGCTCAAAGCGTTCGGTAAAATCGACATCCTCGTCAACAATGCCGGTATCGCCGGAATCAACAAGACGGTGTGGGAAACCGATCTCGACGAATGGCGCAAGGTGTTGCGCATCAATCTCGATGGGCCCTTCATCTGTTGCAAGGCGATCGTACCATCGATGGTCAAGCAGAATTACGGACGCATCGTCAACATCGCCTCGATCGCCGGCAAGGAAGGCAACCCCAACGCGGCGCACTATTCAGCTTCGAAGGCCGGCCTGATCGCGCTGACGAAATCGCTGGGCAAGGAACTCGCCGGCTATGAAATCGCCGTCAACGCGGTGACCCCCGCCGCGGCGAAAACCGCGATCTTCGATCAGCTGACGCAGCAGCATATCGACTTCATGCTGTCGAAGATTCCGAAAGGGCGTTTCGTCCTGGTGGAAGAACTCGCGGCGATGGTGGCGTGGCTGGCCTCGGAGGACTGCGCGTTCTCCACCGGCGCGGTGTTCGATATTTCCGGCGGCCGCGCCACGTATTAGAGCAAGACATGTTAGAGCAAGACATGCGGAATGCGCCTGTTCTGCTGGCGGAAAAACGGGACGGCGGCAGCCGTTGCGCTGGCGGTATTCAATGACCGCAACGCGTTTGCGCCGACCGGGCACATCCGGGTTAGGGAAAAAATCAATTGGGTGAAGCTCGAAGACGGCCTGCCGCAGTATCCGGAGGCGGTTCCCCTGTGATACCAGCTCGGCGTCGCGGGCCGATCGCTCGGTCGATCCATGGTAGCGTCTCGTCGAACCGGTCAGGAAAATCGATTGAACATTTCCATTTACGATGTGTCGGTTTGGGTATTGCCGCTCATCATCGCCATCACGTTTCATGAGGCCGCCCATGGCTTTGTCGCGCGCCACTTCGGTGACAACACCGCTTCCGAACTCGGCCGCGTCAGTTTCAACCCGCTCAGGCATATTGATCCATTCGGCACGCTGGTGCTGCCGGCCATCCTGCTGCTATCTCACTCGCCGTTTCTGTTCGGCTACGCCAAGCCGGTGCCTGTGAACTTCCGCGCCCTTCGCAATCCGCGGCTCGACATGGTCTGGGTGGCGCTGGCCGGACCAGCCACGAATATCGCCCTCGCCCTGCTCGCGGCGTCGGCATTTCATGTCCTGGTCTTCGCACCCGCAAGCACGGCGCAATGGTTTGCCGACAACCTCAAAAACACTGTTGTCATCAACGTGGTGCTTGCGGTCTTCAACATGCTGCCCATTCCTCCGCTGGACGGCGGGCGGGTCGCGGTCGGATTGCTGCCGAGGGTGCTGGCTTTCCCGCTTTCCCGGCTGGAACCGTATGGCATGCTCATCCTGATTGGAACTTTGATCATCCTTCCGATGATTGGTAACCAGTTCGGCCTGAATCTCGATATTATTTCGACGATCCTGCGGACATCGACCGGCTATGTGATACGATTACTGCTCTTTGTAACCGGCAACGCGTAATCGAACCCCCACGAGCTGCCGAAAAGGCCTGAGGCCATTTTGATCAAAGCCGCTGACATGCTGATCGCGCGACGGGCCGACACCAAGGCCCGCGCGGATTTTGCCACCTGGAAGATGATGGCGAAACTGAATGGCGCCTCCTCGCTGCCCGCCGAAGCCCAGGCCTTCCTGGTCAGCTACAAAGCGCTTCTCAACGAGATGACCGAGCCCGAGGCGACCGAAACGACCATCAAGCTCATTTACAGGAGCTATTACGGGGAAATGGGCGGGCTCGGTGAACCGCCCGATGTGATACCTCCCTCGAACGGTCAGATGACGGACAACGTTACGGCCTTCAAGCGCCCGCCAACCCAGCGGACCAAGACCAGCAGCGGGTCGGACGCCAAACCTCGGCTTCCGGTGGCCCTGATATTTGCCTGCCTCGTCATCGTCTATACCGGGTTTCGATATTTCCTGCGCTGATGTGAAGAGCCCGTCTGGTGAATTCTCCGCGCCGTGAAATTCCGGCATGCGGGCCATTTACCATTGTATCGCAACGGCTATGCGAGGAACGCAATGCGGGGCATAATGGCCGTTCTACGAGTTTATTCTTGTATTTAGCTCAAAACTCTATTTGGAGGGGAAATGAAACGATCGATTGCAGCCTTGGTGCTGACCACGAGTCTCGTCATTGCAGGCGGCGCGCTGGCACAGGGTAAGCTCGACAAGGTCGTCAAGGTCGGAAGTCTCGGCGACCAGTCGGGTCTCTACGCCGACATTGGCGGCCCAGGCTCGTCCGCCGCAGCCCAGATGGCGATCGAAGATTCCGGACTATTGGCCAAAGGCTGGAAGATCGACCTGATCTCCGCGGACCATCAGAACAAGCCCGACGTCGGCGTCAATATCGGCAAGCAGTGGATCGACGTCGAGAAGGTCGATGTGTTTGTCGATCTTGCCAGTTCAGGCGTCGGTCTTGCGATCGCCAATCTCGCCAAGGAGAAGAACGTCGTCAACCTGAACTCCGGTTCCGCGTCGTCCGATCTCACCGGCGCGCAGTGTTCGCCGAACACCGTGCATTGGGTCTACGACACCTGGATGCTCGCCAACGGCACCGGCAAGGCGCTGGTCAAGTCAGGCGGCGACAGCTGGTTCTTCCTGACCGCGGACTACGCTTTCGGCCACGCGCTGGAGCGCGACACCGCCGCGGTGGTCACCGCCAATGGCGGCAAGGTGCTCGGCGCCGTCAAGCATCCGCTCAACAACGCCGACTTCTCCTCCTTCCTGCTGCAGGCGCAAAGCTCCAAGGCCAAGATCATCGGGCTTGCCAATGCCGGCGGCGACACCACCAACGCGATCAAACAGGCCGCCGAATTCGGCATCGTCTCCGGTGGGCAGAAGCTCGCGGGCATGCTGCTGTTCATCACCGACGTCAACGCGCTCGGGCTCAAGGTCGCGCAGGGCCTGAACTTCACCGAGACGTTCTACTGGGACATGAACGACAAGACCCGCGCCTTCACCAAGCGTTTCAACGAGAAATACAAGAAGAACCCGCCGACCATGGTTCAGGCCGGCGTCTATTCGTCCCTGATCCACTATTTCAAGGCACTCGAGGCACTCGGTGGCAATCAGCACGACGGCGCCCAGGTCGTCGCCAAGATGAAGGAAATGCCGACCGATGACGACCTGTTCGGCAAGGGCTCGATCCGCGCCGACGGCCGCAAGATCCACCCGGCCTATCTGTTCGAGGTGAAGACGCCGGCGGAGTCGAAATATCCGTGGGACTACTACAAGCTCATCGCCACCATTCCGGCGGACGAAGC
>DATHHQ010000364.1:0-4407 GCA_035490095.1 Bradyrhizobium sp. | reverse complement strand
GTGAAGACCTTCGGCGTCGTCTGCTTCATGTTGCTGGTGACGCCGCCCGCCGTCGTCAGGGTGGCGGAATCGCCAGCCGGCGTGAAGGTGTGCACGCGAGAAAGGGCGGCGTCGAATTGCTGGCAGGAGGACGGATTTCTGCCCCCCGCAACCACTCGGAACTGGATGCCGGCGGTTTGCGCGGCTGCCTGGGTGGAAATGAATCCCGCAAGCGACGCGACGAGCATGGAAGCGCAAAGTGCTTTGTCGATGATACGCATGTTGTCCTCTCCTTGTGTTGAACGGCTGCTGAATCTGCTTTCACCTTTGAAGGTGTCGGCCGGATCCGCTTACGGCGCGGTCACTTGGCATGACACACGGTCGACGAAGACGTCTGTCCTCGGGCCGTAGATCACCAGTCCCTGACGCACGCTGGGCGCGGTCTGCTGGACCATGGCGCGTGTCGCCATGACGGGGTTGCCGCTGTTGGTGAAACGGCACTCGATGACCGGCTCGACCGGATTGCCACTGTTGTTGTCGAGATAGAGGACGGCCTGCCAGCGCTGTCCGGGCACCGCCCGCAGCGAGGCGTTATCCATAACGACGATCGGCACGGTCGGTCCCGCCGTAACCGGCACCGTTCCGACCGGCCTGCCGCGCACCCGCTGCTCGATCATCGTGGCCGGCACGTTCTGCGCGCTCGGATTGAAGGCCTTGTCGTCGGGTCCGGTGAGGGGCCTGCCGTCCTGACTTACGGTCTCCGGAGTCCAGACCTGCCCGGTCTTCGGATCCTTGAACGCCGGAGCACCGGTAGAGGCGGCGACGGCGACGCTGCTGCGAGTCGCCTGCGCAAGGGCCGCTTGAGCCACCGTCATGGCGACGAGCCCGATCAAAACTTTCGGGACGATGTGAACACGGCGCATTTCACGACCTCCTAGGCGAATGAGGGGGCCGCTATCGCGGCCTTGTTGGGCGCGCGCATTCTACGAACGACGCTCGCCGACACATCGGCCTGGAATCCCGTGACTGTTCCCGGCGTCCCATTTTGAATGCAAATGGCGTTCGTCGAACGCCCAAGGGCGGCCGTCGCATGCTTGTGGTTGGTTGTTCGCAGCGACCAAGCGGCCTGTCGGACGCGCTGTTATGGCCCGTAGTGCGGCTCGGCGTCTTTTCGCTACTTTGGGTATATGCTAGAAAGTGACGTACGACGCGCACTTGCGAGTCTCATTGCGCAACTTGTCACTTCAAGATGCTGCGGGAGAAACGCCATGATTGCGGAAACATTCTCTACGTATTCGTTGCCGGCATCGCAGCAGCTCGAAGCGTGGCGCAATTGGTATGGTGCCATTTTCGAAGCAACATCGGCTGGATCGCCGGATGAGGGATTTGCGGCGGCTAATTCGAACTGGCACCTGAGCGGATTCACGTTCAGCAAGGTTTCTTCGCCGGCTACTTTCATCGACAGAACAAGATACCTGTTGCGCCGCAATCACGTGGATCATTGGGCGTTCACCGTCAGCAAGCGCACGACGAGCGATATCGCAGTGCGCGACCGCTCGCTGGAAGTGCCACCCGGGGTGCCCTTCCTCCTCTCGTTGGGAGAGGAGATGCATATTGGCCGCCGGCAACAGGACGAGCGGGTTCAGCTCCTTCTGGCGCGCGACAGTTTCCAGGCGATTGCTCCCTTGCTGGATGCAACACGGGGGATGGCCTTGAACACGTCCCAGGGCAGTCTGCTCGCAGACTACATTCTTCTGCTCGAGCGCAATCTTCCCAATCTGACGCCCGAGGATGGATCGCGGCTTCCGAGCGCAATCCAGGCCATGGTTGGGGCCTGCCTCGCGCCGTCGGTCGATCGGTTGGCGGCCGCAGGGCGCCAGATCGATCTCACGCTGATGGAGAGAGTGCGGCGCGCGGTGCGCAGGAACCTGCGCTCGCCCTTGCTTGGGCCGGACAGGCTCTGCCGCGAGGCAGCGACGTCGCGCTCACAGCTCTATCGCCTGCTGGAAGGCGAAGGCGGAGTGGCCCATTACATCCAGCGCCGGCGGCTCTCCGAGAGCTTTGCCATCCTGTGCGACACCACGAACAATTTCTCGATCGCCGCGATCGCCGATACTTTGTGCTTTGCCGATGCATCCAATTTCAGCCGCGCGTTCCGGCGGGAATTCGGCATGAGCCCGAGCGAGGTGCGCACCGCCTCCCTGGTTGGCCTGGCGCCGGCGGCGACATCGAAGATTCCCGCGGGATCCGAAACCCACAGTTTTGCCGACTGCTTGCGGCCCTTTTGAGTCGCACGCGCGGAATTGTCCAGCCGGAGAACGAAACTTGGATCGATTCGGAGGAAATTTGGGACGGAGGGAATAGTCCGGAGACTGAGCGCCAAGGAAAGGGTGATTCAACCGCCTTAGGATGTCTCACGTGAAACGCCACTCGATGCGTTTTGCGGGGAGAAGGCTAATGAAGTTTTTCAGTTCGGTGCCGCGCCGTGAAGGCGTCGCTGCTTCGGCCATGCCGCAAAAATTGCATATCTACCCGGCCGATCCTGTCGCTCAATTTGACTTTCAAATATCGCGGGCTCAGCCTTCGCGGATCGGTTGTACGCGTGTCGCCTTGAGGATGTCCGGTTCTCAGAGGAGGTAAGCGTGAAACTATCGCCTTTCGAAAAGAAATGGCGGTTCGAGCGGCCGTTCAAGACTCTTGCCCTCGCGACCCTGTCGGCCGCCCTGCTGGCCGCTCTCGCGACTCCCATTGCCGCGCAGCACAGCGATGCGCACAGCGACGGTAATCTGGCGCGCAGCGATGCGATGTTCGGCATGCCGGACCGCTACGGGATCGTGCCGCCGGACAACATATTCGCGACCACGCCCGGCCTCGAGCAGCAGGCGCGGCGCTCGCAGTTCACTGTCAACGTCCTGGCGCCGATCTTCTACAACTCAAACGGCGACCTCGCGCCGGCGGGCGGGCCGGCCGGCACGAACTCGGCGGAGTTCAGTCCGATTGCCGGCGTGTCGTGGTCGACACCGGTCTTCGACCTGCCGCTGCGCTTCACGGCGAACGCGCGGGCCGAGGTCGACCGCTTCACCCAGGTGCCGGCCGCTAACTTCGACAAGGTCGCCCTGTCGGGCCGGCTGCAATACATCGATCCGACCAACGACCAGAGCTTCTCGCCCTACGTCGCGTATGCGCCGCGCTTCGATTTCGACCCGTTCTTCAAGGAAAGATTCGCGACCCGGCAGGACCTGAATCTGGGCGTCAACAAGACGTTCAATTTCGACCGCAGCTTCGGCAGGGTGGCGTTCGCGCCCAACACGCTGGCCGACACGGTGTGGTCGCTCGGCGTGACGACCTTCGCCCAGCGGCGGTTCCGGGATCCCGAGCCCTCGTCGTGGGCCTTCTATCTGATCCCGTCGGTAACCTACGTCATCAACCAGCAATGGAACGTGAGCCTCGGTGCCGAGCTGATGTTCCGCACCTTCGACCCGTACCTGGGCTTCACCGAGAATGAATGGTTCCTCGAGCCGATAGCGACGCTCGAATTCGTGCTGCCGAGCTCTTGGTTCGGCTCGGACAGGAACGCGACGCTGTTCGGCCGGCCGGCGATCGACCTGCAGATGGCCTACGAGCAGAACTGGTCAAACATCGCCGCCTTCACCTACGGCGCCATGCATGTCGGCGCCGCGCTCAAGCTCGGTTGGCGGTTCTGAAAAAGCATAAGGAGAGGGCTTGATGGCGCCGGAGCAGACACAAAAACTTTCGCTGTTCGCCCTCACCACCATGGTGGTGGGCGGCATGGTCGGTGCGGGCATCTTCTCCCTGCCACGGACCTTCGCCAGCGCCACCGGCCCGATGGGCGCGGTGATCGCCTGGATCATCGCCGGGACCGGCATGTACATGCTGGCCCGCGTGTTCCAGTCGCTGGCCGAGCGTAAGCCCGACCTCGATGCCGGCGTCTTCGCCTATGCCAAAGCCGGCTTCGGCGACTATCCTGGCTTCCTCTCGGCCTTCGGCTACTGGATCGGCAGCTGCATCGGCAACGTCTCCTACTGGGTGCTGATCAAGTCGACCTTGGGTGCTTTCTTCCCCATCTTTGGCGACGGCAACACGGTGGTGGCGATCCTGGTCGCCTCGATCGGCATCTGGCTGTTCCATTTCATGATTTTGCGCGGCACCCAGCAGGCTGCCGTCATCAACAGCATCGTCACGGTGGCCAAGGTGGTGCCGATCCTGGTCTTCATCGTGCTGCTGATCTTCGCCTTCAAGCTCGATCTGTTCAGCGCCAACTTGTATGGCGGCGACTTGACCGGCAGCGTGTTCGAGCAGGTTCGCGCGACCATGCTCGTCACGGTGTTCGTGTTCCTCGGCATCGAGGGCGCGAGCGTCTACTCGCGTTTCGCCAAGGAACGCTCCGACGTCGGCCGGGCGACCATC
>DATHHQ010000363.1:0-11451 GCA_035490095.1 Bradyrhizobium sp. | reverse complement strand
AAGCCCAATCGAGCAGCCGAACCTCGGCGCTGTTGGTTTGCGACGGAAGGTAGAGATGCAGACTGTCGTTATCGTAGTCCACCTGATGATCGTTGCGACGCTGATCGCGACGGTGCTGCTGCAGAAATCCGAAGGCGGCGGTTTGGGCGTCGGCGGCGGGGCCGGCTTCATGTCGAGCCGCGGCACTGCCAATTTGCTGACGCGTACGACCGCGGTGCTCGCGGTGGGCTTCTTTCTGACCAGCCTGCTGTTGTCCTGGCTTGCCAGCTACGATCGCAAGCCCAGTTCAATCATCGACGGTACTCCTGCCTCGCAGTCGCAACCGGCAGGTCCGGCGACGCCCGCGCCGCCATTGTCGCAGGGCGGCGGCGGCATTCTGGATTCGCTGAAGAAGTCGGATGAGCGGCAGCAGAATCAGCCGGCGCCAACGGGTCCGCAGGCGCCCCGTTCGCAATAAAGCAGGGTGGCCATGCAGGACGGTACCTACCGTCCTGCATCAGGAACCCCCATCAACATCCTGATAACGCTTTTAATTTCGGGTCACCCACAGCCTGACAGAATGTTCGCTCGGGAATGCGATTCGCTTTGGCGAATCGCGCCGGTAGCCTTAAAGGTTAAGCCCCATGGCGCGGTATATCTTCATCACCGGCGGCGTGGTTTCCTCGCTCGGAAAAGGTCTGGCTTCAGCGGCGCTTGGCGCGCTGTTGCAGGCACGGGGCTACAAGGTCCGGCTTCGCAAGCTCGACCCCTATCTCAATCTCGACCCGGGAACGATGTCGCCGTACCAGCACGGCGAAGTGTTCGTGACCGACGATGGCGCCGAGACCGATCTTGATCTCGGGCATTATGAGCGCTTCACCGGACGTCCCGCCACCAAGGCGGACAACATCACCACCGGGCGGATCTATCAGGACATCCTCACCAAGGAACGGCGCGGCGATTATCTCGGCGCCACGATCCAGGTGATCCCGCATGTCACCAACGCCATCAAGGATTTCATCCTCGACAGCAATGACGATTTCGACTTCGTGCTGTGCGAGATCGGCGGCACCGTCGGCGACATCGAGGGGCTGCCGTTCTTCGAGGCGATCCGCCAGATCAAGAACGATCTGCCGCGCGACCATGCCATCTACATTCATCTGACGCTGTTGCCGTTCATCCCCAGCGCGGGCGAACTGAAGACAAAACCGACCCAGCATTCGGTCAAGGAGCTGCGCTCGATCGGCATCCAGCCGGACATTCTGCTGTGCCGCACCGACCGGCCGATCCCCAAGGAAGAGCGGCGCAAGCTCGGCCTGTTCTGCAACGTGCGTGAAAGCGCCGTGATCGAGGCGCGCGACGTCGACAACATCTACGCCGTGCCCGAGGCGTATCATGCCGCCGGACTCGACGACGAGGTGCTGGCGGCGTTCGGCATCGAGCCGAGAATTCCGCCGCAGCTGCAGAGCTGGCACGTCATCAACGAGCGGGTGCGCAATCCCGAGGGCGCGGTGACCATTGCCATCGTCGGCAAATACACCGGCATGAAGGACGCCTACAAATCGCTGACCGAGGCGTTGTCGCATGGCGGCATCGCCAACAAGGTCAAGGTCCATCTCGACTGGATCGAGAGCGAAGTGTTCGAGAACGAGGACCCCACGCCCTTCCTTGAGCACGTCAACGGCATTCTGGTGCCCGGCGGCTTCGGCCAGCGCGGCGCGGAGGGCAAGATCCGCGCGGCGCAGTTCGCACGCGAGCGCGACGTGCCCTATTTCGGCATCTGCTTTGGGATGCAGATGGCGGTGATCGAGGCCGCGCGCAATCTCGTCGGCATCGAGGAAGCCAATTCAACGGAGTTCGGTCCGACGCCCGAACCTTTGGTCGGCCTGATGACGGAATGGCTGCGCGGCAATGAGCTGGAGAAGCGATCGAATGCCGGCGATCTCGGCGGCACCATGCGCCTTGGGGCTTACCCCGCGGTGCTCAAGCGGGGCAGCCGGGTGTCGGAGGTCTATGGCGGCGCCACCGAGATTTCTGAGCGCCACCGTCATCGCTACGAGGTCAACACCGCCTACAAGGACCGGCTCGAGCAGCACGGCCTGCGCTTCTCGGGCCTGTCACCTGACGGCGTGCTGCCGGAGATCGTCGAATACGAGGACCATCCCTGGTTCATCGGGGTGCAATTCCATCCCGAACTGAAGTCGCGCCCGTTCGAACCGCATCCCTTGTTCGCGTCGTTCGTTCAGGCCGCGGTGGTGCAGTCGCGACTGGTTTAACTGGCCGTTCGATCAACTTGCCTTCTTGACGATCTTGCGCAGGGCATTGTCGATCCGGGACTGCCAGCCCGGGCCCTTTTTTTTGAAATGGTTCACGACTTCCGGGCTGAGACGGATTGATACCGGAATTTTGGTCGGCGCCTTCTGCGCTCCGCGCGTTCCCTGAACCCGAGCAAGTGTGCTTGGCTTCAAATCCTTCAATCGCACCCCGCCGGGGAATTTCGTGGCCGCTGCGAAGTCTGCCTTCGTCCACTCCGGATTATCGTCATCGATGGCGGGTTGCTTAACTTTCCGGGGCATGGCGTCTCATTTCCTTTGCGTGGGCGCGTCTGAGGCTGATTGGGCGATATCGGTCATTGCGAACGGTGAAGACGAGACAATGCGAAACACCATCGATGGCTCCGTATGCGCGATATCGGGGTTCGCCGTAGTCGAACCGATCGTCCCTGACGATGGCTAAAACCTCCAGATCAATCCAGCGTGCGAGCGATACGCCATGCTTTGCGAGATTAATGGCCTCCTTGGCCGGATCGTAGTCAGCCATTATTGTATATACAATTTGTTTGCAAATGGGTCAAGATGGGCAGAGGTGCCATGTGATCATCCCCTCAAGACAGCATTCCGTCCAGCCGTTATAAGCGGCCGAACAAATGAGGGAGGATTACCGATGATCTACGAAACCCGCGTCTACCGTTGTCTGCCGGGCCGGCTGCCGGCGTTGCTCAAACGCTTCGAGAACACCACGCTGAAACTGTGGGAGAAGCACGGCATCAAGCAGGCCGGGTTCTTCACCACGCTGGTCGGCGAGTCCAATCAGGAGCTGACGTATTTGCTGGCATGGGAATCGCTGGCCGATCGCGAGAAGAAGTGGGCCGCCTTCCAGAGCGACCCCGACTGGATCGCCGCCCGCGCCAAGACCGAGGAAGACGGCCAGATCGTCGGCAACATCGTCAATCAATTGCTGGTGCCGACCGCATTCTCGTCGGTGAAGTAATCTGCCTTTCGAAGGGGTGAGGTCGCGCCGGATGCCTCACGGTCTCGACCATATCGTGCACGCCGTCCGCGATCTCGACGCGGCGGCGGAATTCTATTCGAGCGCCGGCTTCACCGTCGGCGCCCGCAACCGCCATCCGTGGGGCACCCACAACCGAATTGTGCAATTGAAGAATTGCTACATCGAAATCCTGGAGGTCGCCGAACCGGAGAAGATCGTGCCGCACGGCGCCCGCTCGTTTTCCTTTGGCGCCTTCAACCGCGACTTTCTCGCTTCGCGCCAGGGATTCTCGATGCTGATCCTCAACTCCAGCAACGCGGCCGACGATGCGCGCGCGTTCGAGGCCGCCGGCATTGGCGGTTATGACGTGTTCAATTTTGCCCGCGAGGGCGTAAAGCCTGAGGGAACGCCGGTGAAGCTGGCGTTCTCGCTGGTTTTTGCCAGCGATCCGGCCTCGCCGAATCTGGGTTTTGTGGCGTGCCAGCACCATTTCCCGGAGAATTTTTGGAACCCGGCATTTCAAATCCACGCCAATGGCGCGCAAACCGTGGCCTGCGTGGCTATGGTCGCCGACAATCCGACCGACCATCACATCTTCCTGAAGGCTTTCAGTGGCGTGCAGGATCTGCATTCGAGTTCGATCGGCGTCAAGGCGCGCACCGGGAACGGCGATATCGAGATCATGGAGCAGGTCGCGTTTCGCGATCAGTTCGGCATTTCGCCTGATGTGGACGGCGAGGGGATGACACTTAACGCGCTGCGCTTGGAGGTCGCGGACATGGCACAAGCCGAGGCATCGCATCGGCAGAATGGCGTTGCCTCGCGGCGCCATATGGGGCGGCTCGTGGTGCCGCCGGATGTCGCCCATGGCGCAACCCTGATATTCGAGATCGCTAAATAGGGTTGATCCCCTGGCCGGTGCCCGGCATGGTCGCGCCGGAAAAAGGATGAGAGCCTTGAACGCCAACATTTCAGCTGCGCCGATGGTTACGGCGGGTCATGTCAAATTCGGCAACGACTTGCCGATTTCGATCATCGCCGGCCCGTGCCAGCTCGAGAGCCGTGCCCACGCGCTCGAAGTCGCCGGCGCGCTGAAGGAGATTGCGGCGCGCTTGAAGATCGGGCTCATCTACAAGACGTCGTTCGACAAGGCCAACCGCAGCAGCGGATCGGCTCCGCGCGGCATTGGCCTCGCGCAGGCGCTGCCGATCTTTGCCGAGATTCGCTCGTCGCTCGGCATGCCCGTGCTCACCGACGTTCACGAGGCCGCGCAATGCGCCGAGGTGGCGCAGGCCGTCGATGTCCTGCAGATTCCGGCATATCTGTGCCGCCAGACCGATCTGCTGCTGGCGGCGGCCGCGACCGGCAAGGTCGTCAACGTCAAGAAGGGTCAGTTCCTGGCGCCGTGGGACATGGCGAATGTCGTTGCCAAGATCACCGGCGCCGGCAATCGCAACGTGCTGGTGACCGAGCGCGGCGTCTCGTTCGGCTACAACACGCTGGTGTCGGACATGCGCGCGTTGCCGATCATGGCGCGCACCACTGGCGCGCCCGTGATCTTCGATGCCACCCATTCGGTGCAGCAGCCCGGCGGCAAGGGCACCTCGTCGGGCGGCGAGCGCGAGTTCGTGCCGGTGCTGGCGCGCGCGGCGGTCGCGGTCGGCGTCGCCGGCGTATTCATCGAAACCCATCCCGACCCCGATCATGCGCCGTCGGACGGCCCCAACATGGTGCCGCTGCGCGAGTTCGAAGGTCTGCTGAAGACGCTGATGGCGTTCGATACGCTCGCCAAGAATCTCGAAAAGAATGCAGCGCGTTGATGCGGCGGACCGGGTTGCGGCCACAATGAACCGCGTATGCCGCCGGTCCTGAATATCATTGCGCTTGCGACGTTCGCGGCGAGCCTGTCGGCACGGGCGCTGGATCCGGTGCTGCCGCACGTCGCCGGCGATTTCAACGTCAGCATCGCCGCGGCGGCGGGGTTTGCGTCGATATTCGCGTTTACCTTCGCCATCGTGCAGCCGGTGCTGGGCGCTGCGGCGGATTTGTTCGGCAAGGCGCGTCTCGTGATCGTATGCCTGGTGCTGCTGGGCCTCGCCAATATTCTCGGCGCGCTGTCTTCGTCGTTTTCGCTGTTGTTCGCGACGCGGATTCTCGCAGGGGTAGGCGCCGGCGGGGTCTTTCCAATCGCGCTCGGGCTGACCAGCGATCTGGTTGCGCCGGACAAGCGTCAGGTCGCGATCGGCCGCACGCTGGCGGGCGCGATGACCGGCAACCTGCTCGGGGCGTCGCTGTCGGGCCTGATCGGCGATTTCCTCGGCTGGCGCGGCGTGCTCGCCGTGCTTGGCTCGCTGGCGGTCATGGCTTCGGTCGCCGTCGCCATCGGTTTTCGCGGCGGCGTACTGAAGCGGGCGCCGGCAAAAGTCGATCTTTCGGTGCTCAGGCACGGCTATCGCACCATCTTTGCCAATCCGAACGCGAAGGTCTGTTACGCCGCGGTGTTTGTCGAAGGCTGCTGCGTGCTTGGCTTGTTTCCCTATGTGGCATCGTTTCTGTTCGAACTCGGTGTCACCAGCCTTTCCATCAGCGGCCTCGTGATCGCAGGCTTCGCGGTCGGCGGACTGTTCTACACATTGAGCGTGTCGCGCTTTCTGCCGCGGCTCGGCGTCAACGGCATGATGATTTCGGGGGCCGTGCTGATGGGTCTGCAACTCGCCATCGTTGCCTTCGGCCCGCCCTGGCAGCTTCAGGCCGTCAACTTCATCCTGATGGGCTGGGGCTTCTACATGATCCACGGATCGCTGCAGGTGTTTGCCAGCGAGCTCTCGGTGGAAGCCCGCGCCAGCGCGCTGTCGCTGCACTCGTTTTTCTTCTTCATGGGCCAGACCATAGGACCGATCGCGTACGGGTTTGGCATTCTGAATGTCGGCAAGATACCGACGTTGCTGGCAAGCGCCGTCACCGTTGTCGTGCTCGGCTTTGTCTGCGCGCGGTTGCTGAGGCCGACCAGGCCAACGGACGCGGCGGTTAGATAAGCCGCGTGGCAGGGGCTTTTTGCCGTTAGGCTTTACAGCGGCAAAGGCTTGCTTCGGTCCGGATTCTATTGAGGTATCATCTCCTTCTATTTGACGGGGAAATGCGACCGGCCGCATCATCAACATTCAAGACGGTATAATGATCCGCGTGGGGGTGCAGATTTTTTGATTGAATGGGATTACGATGGCAATCGTAGCAAGTAACTGGCGGCCCGGCTCGCCGCGCTATCATCGTGTGGCACGCTTTGTCGATGAACTTTTCAGTCGGGTGGACAAGCTGCAGGCGTCAAGTTTCGATCCAAAATGGAAGGACGTCAATCTGACCACACGAGTCGCCGGCCTGGAGCATTTTCAATCCACCCAGGAGTGGCTTGATTGGACTAATCCTACCAAGCAAAGTGGGCATCCGTGATGCGCGCGCCGCTGATCGCCATCGTTCTCTCGAGTGTTGGCGGGGCGGTTTGCGCTCAACCTGCGAACGAGACAGTCACAGACCTGGAATCCTGCTTTCAATCGGCTCGCCGCGCTGACTCGATTTGCTCGAACCTGCCAAATGATGCGGTCCAGCGCCTGGATTGCTTTCAGAAGGCACGCACCGCACAGCTCGAATGTCTGCGGCGCGTTCCGCCGCCCGCCTCTGATGCATCCGCAGCGGCGGAAAAGCGCGCAGGAACCGGCTCGATAGAATTGCCTGCAGCGACCGTCTTGCCAGACAAGCCCACGGCGGCAGTTTCGCCGGAGCCGCCGGCAAGATCCGCCGATGCCTCGTCAAAACCGCCGGATCCAAACTGGATCGTAAGTCAAACGACCTCGCCGATAGATTACACCCCACTGATCGCGGTTGCGATCCGCTTGCCGTTCAGCGTGAAGCATGCGCCGACCACTCTTGCCATGCGATGTCGTGGAGGACGCACCGAATTCCTGGTTCGCACCGAGGGGACATGGCGGGTATCGCGCGCCAGGGAAGTGCAAGTCGATTATCAAATCAACGACCAGCCCGTCGTCAGGCTACCCTGGACTATGTCCGCGGATGGCAGGACCGCGATCTACAAGGACGATCCAGTCGCGCTGTTGCAGTCGCTGCCGGAAGGCGCACAACTGAAAATCAACGTGCTCGATGAGCCGGGTGCCAGCCACGAAGCGACGTTTGACCTCGCCGGATTGGATGCCGTCCGGGAAAAAATTGCGGCGGCATGCAAGTGGGCGGCACCAGCCAACAAAATGTCATCCGAGAAGCATTAGACGAAGATTGTCGAAATCAAGCTTCGTCCAGATCAGGATGCTGGCGCAGCGGCCGCCACGTCTGCTTACGGCCGGACATAGCTCCAGCCCTTCTCCTGCAGCTCGATCAATCGAACCACGCCGGACGGAACGATGACGGCCTCGGAGAGCACATTGATCGGGTGGCCCTCTTTTTTCTCCATGCCTTCCTTGGTGTTGTTGCAGGCGGAGAACTGAATCTTGCTGGGAAATGCGGAATCCTTCAAACTCTTGATGCGGTCCAGTACCGGCGAGGTATCGGTGCGCAGCATGTGCAGGCCGGGGCCATAGGTGACGACATCCACGTCCACGTCCTCACCCTTTGCGCGATAATATTCGATGACGTTGGTGGCGTTATTCAGCGCGAGGTTCATGACCGCCGGATCATTCTGATCGACTTGAATGGCCACACGATGGGGTTTTTCAGAACCCTGCGTCTTGGTATTTTCTGCTGCTGAAACTGCCGTGATCAGGGAAACCGAGGCAATGGCTGCAAATGTCGCCCGACGAAACCATCCACGCATAATAAACTCCTTTAAATTCATATACTTGTTTAAAGCGAACCAGAGTAAAGCCGCCCAAGTCAACACAAATTCGCACGCTTCAAGCACGATAATACCGGCGTTGCTTCACGCTGAGCGCGTCGATGTTCGCTCGGGATCACACGCTGAAGTCGTGGCCCAATCGCAACGTCAGCTCGCCGCGCATGTCGGATGATGCACGTCGACAGTGGCTAACGCTCACACGTTGAATGCCGGGATCATCCCCGCCCGCGATAGGGTGCGACGCCCTGATCGGGAATCCACATGCCCTTCGGCAATCTGCCGGTCTGCCAGAACACGTCGATCGGGATGCCGCCGCGCGGATACCAGTAGCCGCCGATGCGCAGCCATTTCGGCTTGACCTCGGCTGCTATCCGTTTGCCGATCATGACCGTGCAGTCCTCGTGAAACGCGCCGTGATTGCGGAAACTCGCGACATAGAGCTTCAGGGATTTCGACTCCAGCAACCATTGGCCCGGCACGTAGTCGATCACGAGGTGGGCAAAATCCGGTTGTCCCGTGACCGGGCAGATCGAGGTGAATTCCGGCGCGGTGAAGCGCACCACGTAATTGGTGTCGCTTTGCGGATTGGGCACGCGGTCGAGTTGTGCCTCGCCGGGCGTCTTGGGCCATTCCACGGCGCGGCCAAGCTGCAATGATTTTCGAGCCATCGTTATATCCCCGTGCAAGCGGTGACATGGACGCAAGCGGGCGTCGTCGTCAACCGTCAGCGGGACGAAGGATCTGTCAGAAAGCGCACCAGCGATCGGCGCTCGGCCGCATCCTCTAAACCGCGCATCGACATCCAAAGACCCGGAAACATTGCGGCCGGATCGGCAAGGAAGGTTTCGAGACGTTGTGTGTCCCAGCGGATACCCTCATCGTGCGCCTTGTGCAGCACCGGAGAGTAATCGAAGGCGGCATCGCCGCCGACCTTGCGTCCGATCAGGCCTGCGAGATTGGGGCCGGGCAGTCCTTGATCGACCGGATCAAGGCTGTGGCACGCGCGGCAGGGCGTGAACAGGCGCTCGCCATTCTCCTCGGCGGCTGCCGGATCCGCCGCCAGCATGTTGAGCAACAGCAAAGCGACGAAAAATCTCACGCCGGCGCGACAGTCTGGATCACGACCAGGCGGTTGGTGCCGGATTCGCCGCCCCAGGTTTCGCCGGGCCTGCCGTTGACCTGCCGGACATTGGCGCCCGCCATGTCGCTCGGGAACGCGTTGAATTTTTCGGTGACGGGATCGAAACGCACGATCGCGTTGGCCCCGAAATCGGTGAGCCAGACCTTGTCCTTTTCGTCGACATAGACCGCATAAGTGCGCGGGCTGTCGCCCGGCAGCTTCCATGCCTTCCAGGAACCGTCCGCGGGATCGTGCACCGACACATTGCCGCTGTTCCATTCGCTGACCCAGATGCGGCCTTTGGAATCCGACCACACCCGGCGGGCGCCCTGGTTGGGCGTCGGCGGCTCGACCACGGTGGCATTGCCGGTCTTCACATCGATCCTGGCGATGTGATTGCCGGCAAGCGAGGCGTACCAGACGTCGCCGTTCGGCGTGATCGTCATGCCATAGGTGCCGCGGCCGCGCGGCGATTTGAATACGGTCATGTCACCCGATTTGGGATCGAGCCGGCCGTAAATGCCGGATTGGCCGGTGAACCAGAAGATGCCGCTTTTGTCGAACACGCCTGTGTTGAGGTTGGCGTAGGCTTCCTTTTCGGGCAGGCGGAACAGCGTCACCTTGTGATCGCCGGGATCGACGCGGGCGATGGCGTTCTGCCCGCCTTCGGTGATCCAGGGTGCGCCGTCGGGCCCGATGACAACGCCGTGGGGCGCGGCGCCCTTGCCGAGATCGATCAGTTTGAACGAGCCGTCCCGCGGCTCGAGCCGGCCCAGCGTGCCGTTGCGCTGGCCGCAGAACCAGATCGTGCCGTCGGGGGCGGGCGCAACGTCGCGCGAACCCATGCCGCTGGCGACAGGATAATATTTCACCCGGAACGGGCTTTCCTGGGCGTCGACGCTGCGCAGCAGCGCCGGCGTGGCGAAAATTGCGGCAGTGGTGGAGGCGAGAAACTGGCGGCGATTCATTGCGTTACCCCGGCTCTGTGACAAGGAAGGCTTGGACGCGAAGATCAACCTTGGGCCAGCATAACCTGACGATCTCCGCCCGTCAGGCCAGGCCCGCGGGGCAGGCGTTCACATTTCCTTGCGCGCCGTGTAAGACGCCCCGAACGAACCGGGCAGCCAACGCAGGGAAGAACAAGATCATGACAGCCATCGTCGATATCATCGGCCGCGAGATTCTCGATAGCCGCGGCAATCCCACCGTTGAGGTCGATGTGGTGCTGGAGGACGGCTCGATGGGCCGCGCGGCGGTGCCGTCGGGCGCCTCCACCGGCGCGCATGAGGCGGTGGAACTGCGCGACGGCGACAAGGCGCGCTATCTCGGCAAAGGGGTGCAGAAGGCCGTCGAGGCGGTGAACGGCGAAATCTTCGAGGCGCTCGGCGATATGGCGGTCGAACAGCAGGTTCAGATCGACCAGATCATGATCGATCTCGACGGCACCCCCAACAAGAGCAGGCTCGGCGCCAATGCCATTCTCGGGGTGTCGCTCGCCTGCGCCAAGGCGGCGGCGGAATCCTTCGACATGCCGCTGTATCGCTATGTCGGCGGCACGTCGGCGCGGACCCTGCCGGTGCCGATGATGAACATCATCAATGGCGGCGTGCACGCCGACAACCCGATCGACTTCCAGGAATTCATGATCATGCCGGTCGGCGCCAAGACCTTCGCGGAGGCGCTGCGCTGCGGATCGGAGATTTTCCACACGCTACGCGGGGAACTGAAAAAGGCCGGCCACAACACCAATGTCGGCGACGAGGGCGGCTTCGCGCCGAACCTGCCGTCGGCGGACGCAGCGCTGGAGTTCGTCATGGCAGCGATCGGCAAGGCCGGCTACAAGGCGGGCGCCGACGTGATGCTGGCGCTGGATTGCGCGGCCACCGAATTCTTCAAGGATGGCGCTTACGTCTATGGTGGCGAGAACAAGACCCGCTCACGTTCCGAACAGGCGAAGTATCTGGCCGATCTGGCGGCGCGCTATCCCATCGTCTCGATCGAGGACGGCATGTCGGAAGACGACATGGACGGCTGGAAGGAACTGACTGACATCGTCGGGAAAAAGTGCCAGCTGGTCGGCGACGATCTGTTCGTCACCAATGTGACCCGGCTTGCCGACGGCATCAAGAACGGCCGCGCCAATTCCATTCTGATCAAGGTCAACCAGATCGGCACGCTGACGGAGACGCTGAGCGCGGTCGAGATGGCCTACAAGGCCGGCTACACCGCCGTGATGTCGCAT
>DATHHQ010000362.1:0-3553 GCA_035490095.1 Bradyrhizobium sp. | reverse complement strand
CCCTGGCACCACCAGTCATCGACATTGGCGATGCGCGGCAGATAGTGCTTCTTCTGCGCCTCGTTGCCGAAGGTGTAGATGACGGGGCCGACCATGCTGACGCCGAAGGCGAGCGGCGACGGCGCCGGCGCCATCTGCAGTTCCTCGTTGAAGATGTAATGCTGCACCGAGCTCCAGCCGGTGCCGCCATATTCCTTCGGCCAGTGCGACACGCCCCAGCCCTTCTTGTTCAAGATGCGCCACCAATCGATCATCTCCTGCTTGGAGAGATGACGGCCCTCCTGCAGTTTCTGGCGCGTCGCTGACGGTACGTTCTCCTTGAAGAAAGTCCGCACTTCGTCACGAAACGCCACTTCTTCCTTGCTGAAGCTGAGATCCATTGGATCCTCCTGTGAGGGAATTAGAGTGATCGGCTAACAAAATCAAAGCCGTCATTCCGGGGCGCGCGAAGCGCGAGCCCGGAATCCATAACCACGACAGGGAGTATGGATTCCGGGCCTGCGCCAAGCGGCGCATCCACGATGTGCAATTGCACATCGGGGAATGACGATCTTTCCTTTACTGAACGATCTCGAATAGAGACAAGGGCATCAGTCACGCACGGCCTCCCGATGCGAGATGTTGTTGCTTGGGTTGTGCAGGCAGTTGATTGCGCAATTCGTGGCGCGAAAGCTTGCCGACCGACGTCCGCGGCAGGTCATCGACGAAATCGAGTGCCGCGGGAATCTCGTGCTTGCCGAGCTTGCCGATGAGGAATGCCTTGAGCTCGTCCAGCGTGAATGGCATGGCGCCGTTGCGCAGTTTGACAAAAGCCTTCGCCGCCTCGCCGCGGTACTCGTCCGGTATGCCGATCACGATCACTTCCTGCACCGCGGGGTGTTCATAGATCGCCTGCTCGATCATTTGCGGATAGACGTTGAAGCCGCCGGAGATGATCATATCCTTCTTGCGGTCGACCAGAAAGAAATAGCCGTCCTTGTCCATGTAGCCGATGTCGCCGGTCAGGAAACGATCGCCGACGAAAGCCTCCGCGGTTTCCTGCGGCCGGTTCCAGTAGCCTTTGGTGACGTTCGGCCCCTTGATGCGGATTTCGCCGACTTCGCCCGGCGGCAAGGCTTTTCTGGGATCATCGAGCGCGACGACGTCCATTTCGATGCCCGGCAGCATCAGCCCGATCGAGCCCGGCTTTTCCGGTCCCTCATGGGGATGACCGGTGCCGGGCGAACAGGTCTCGGTCATGCCCCAGCCGCTCTTCAGCTTCATATTGGTCTTGCGCTCGAAAATCCTGGCGACCTCGACCGGCAGCGGGGCGCCGCCCGATCCGCAACTGACTAGCGACGACAGATCGCGGCTCTCGAGATCGGGAAGACTGGCAATCGCGATCCACATCGTCGGCACGCCGGGAAACGCGGTGGCCCGCTTGACCTCGATGTCGCGCATCACGGCCTCGACATCGAAGCGCTGGTGCAGCGAGATCAGATCGCCGCGCTCAAGACTGCGTAGCAGGATCACCGTCAGCGCGTAGATGTGAAACAGCGGCAGCACGCAGATCACCCGCTCGACGGCATCGCGTTTGGCCTGCGCCGCCTTGCCCCAGACATCATAGATCGACACCGCCGAGGTCAGATTGCCATGGCTGAGCATGGCGCCCTTCGGCAGTCCGGTGGTGCCGCCGGTATATTGCAGCAACGCAACGTCGTCGGCGTTGATCTGCGGCCACCGCGCCGGCCTCGATGCGCCCTGCACGAATGTCCTGAACCTGACGATGTCAGGCTTGTCCGGAATCGGCGTCTGCGGATTGCCGGCCGCGCCCCAATGATCGTCTTCGCAGACGATCAGGCGGTCGAGCAGGCCCTTGTCGAGGAATTTCAGCGCCATCGGCAACAGCGCTGCGAGATTGCTGGTGACGAGAATGCGCGCGCCGCTGTCGCTTAGCTTATGCGAGAGCGCGCGTTCGCCGTCGAGTGGGGAAAGATGCACGACGCGCGCGCCGGCCTTCAGCGCGCCGAAGAAGTTCACCGGATGATCCGGCGAATTGCCGAGGAACAGCGCCACCGAATGGTCGCTGCCATAGCCGGCGCGCAGGAACGCCGAGGCCGCAACTTCGACCATCGCTTCCAGCTCGGTATAGCTGATCGGACGGTCGCGAAATTCGATCGCCGGCCGCGCGCCGTATTCGGTCGCAGCTTTCGACAGCAGATCAGGCAACGTCCCGCGCGCGATCGGATCGTCCCAATGGACCCCTTCCGGATAGAATTGTTCGCCGGGGTGGGTCATGGGTGCTCGGAGCATTGTGAGGGGAGCACGGCGTTTCCGTTCCCTCCCCCCTTGCGGGGGAGGGTCAGGGTGGGGGGTAAGCCACAAGCGCTGCGGCCCGCGGACCCCCACCCCCGACCCCTCCCCGCAAGGGGGAGGGGAGCACGCATCGTGCTGCTAACAACCATCAAGCCGCTTTCGCCGTCGCCGCCAGCGACGCAAACGTCTTGCCTTCGGCCGCCAGCTGCTTGAGCAGCGGCGCCGGCTCGAGTGAGGGATCGTTGGTCTCCTTGGCATAGAACGACAGGCGGTCGGCGATGTGCTTGAGGCCGACCTGGTCGGCATAGAACATCGGACCGCCGCGATAGATCGGCCAGCCATAACCATAGAGCCAGATCACATCGATATCGCTCGGACGCGCCGCGATCTTTTCCTCGAGGATCCGCGCACCCTCGTTGATCATCGGATACATCATGCGCTCGAGAATTTCGTCGTCGCTGACGACGCGGCGCTTGCGCCCGAGCCGCTGCAAGGTCTCGTCGATCAGCTTCTCGACTTCGGGATCGGGCAGCGGCGCGCGCGAGCCGCCTTCATATTTGTAGTAGCCCTTGCCGGTCTTCTGGCCGAAGCGTCCGGCTTCGCACAAGGCGTCGGCGATTTCCGACTTGATGCCGCGATCCTTGCGCGAGCGCCAGCCGATATCGAGGCCGGCGAGATCGCCCATTGCGAACGGACCCATCGGCATGCCGAACTTGGTCACCACCGCATCGACCTGCTGCGGCAGCGCGCCTTCGAACAGCATTTTCTCCGCCTGCTTGCCGCGCTGCGCCAGCATGCGGTTGCCGACGAAGCCGTCACAGACGCCGACCACGGCAGGCACCTTGGCGATGCGGCGCGCCACCGCGACCGCGGTCGTCAGCGCGTCCGGCGCGGTCTTTTCCGCGCGCACGATCTCGCACAGCTTCATCACATTGGCCGGGCTGAAGAAGTGCATGCCGAGCACGTCCTGCGGACGTTTTGTCACCTTCGCGATTTCATCGATGTTGAGATAGGACGTATTGCTGGCGAGAACCGCGCCGGGCTTGGCGTATTGATCGAGCTTCTCGAACACTTCTTTCTTGATCGCCATGGTCTCGAAGACAGCTTCGATGACCAGGTCAGCGTCCTTGACGTTCTCTAAGCCGACCACGCCGTTGATCAGGCCCATGCGCTTGGCGGGCGCGTCCGCGGGAATGCCGCCGCGCGCGGCGGTCGCTTCGTAGTTCTTCTGCATCACGCCCATGCCGCGCTTGAGCTG
>DATHHQ010000361.1:0-14927 GCA_035490095.1 Bradyrhizobium sp. | reverse complement strand
GCATCGGGCAGTCTGCAGCCCCTGCAGTATGGTCCTTAAGGGCAGAGAGATATCCTGTTGGCGCGTTCATCCCGACATTCGATCGACCGAATTGATCGTGACCGTCGTGGGCGGCCGATCGATACTGAAAACGTTGCGCCGTCGGCGCCGGAGCCGCCTGCCGGTACGCCGGCGTCAACGCCGTCGCGCCAGAGCTTGCGCGGACTTGATTGGTTCATCTTCTTTCTCGCCGATGTGCAGACCGGCTTCGGTCCATTCATCGCGGTGTACCTGACAACGCAGAAGTGGACCCAGGTCGAGATCGGCCTTGTGCTGTCGATCGGTGGTCTCGTCGGGCTGATTGGACAAATGCCGGGCGGCGCCATCGTCGACGCGGCGCGCTCCGAACGGCTGGTGGCCGGCCTAGCGGTGGCGACGATTGGCATGTGCGCGCTGGGATATGCCGCATGGCCGATCTTTCCGGTGGTGGTGGCGGCTGCGACCCTGCACGCCGCCGCGAGTTGCGTCCTCGGTCCGGCGATTGCCGCGATCAGCCTCGGCCTGGTCGGGCCGCTTGCGATTGGGGAGCGGTTCGGACGCAACGCCCGTTACGCGTCGCTCGGCAACGGAGTTGCCGCAGCCGTCATGGGAACGTGCGGCTATCTGCTGTCGAGCCGCTCGGTGTTTCTCGTCACCTTCCTTCTGGCAATCCCGACCTTGCTGGCGCTCGCCAGAATCCGCGAGTTTGAAATCGATCCCGCGCAGGCGCATGGCGCGGTAGTGCGCAAGGAGCCCGACGCCAACGCAACCAGCGTTCTAAATCTCATGCGCCAGCCGCCGCTCTTGATCTTCGCCGGCGCCGTGCTGCTGCTGCAACTGGCCAACGCGGCGATGCTTCCGATCATGGCGGGCGTCGTAACCACCCGCTCAAGCCAGTGGGCGCCGGTGCTGATCGCCGCCTGTATCATCGTGCCGCAAGCCATCGTCGCGCTGTCGTCTCCGTCGGTCGGACGCGCGGCGCAGCGATGGGGCAGACGGCCGCTGCTGTTGCTGGGCTTCGCCGCGCTGGCCATCCGCGGTGTGCTGTTCGCCACCGTGAGCGATCCCTACCTGCTGGTCGCGGTGCAGGTCTTCGACGGCGTCACGGCCGCGGTCTTCAGTGTCATGATTCCGTTGATCGTCGCCGATGTCGCGTTCGGCAGCGGCCATTTCAATCTTGCGCAGGGCATCGTCGGCACCGCGACCGGCATCGGCGCTTCGCTCAGCACGGTGCTGGCCGGCTACGTCGCCGATCGTTTCGGCAGCAGTTTTGCATTTCTGGGGCTCGCGGCCGTTGCGGCGACGGGCCTGGCCATGATCTGGCTGGTGATGCCGGAAACGCGGCGAACCACGTGATAATAGCTCTCATTTGACCATGGTGCGCTGACGCTGGCGATTGCGAAGCACGATCTGACGCGCACCGGAAAACCCGAGTACCCCTTGCGCGTGAAACTGCGAAAGCGCTCTTGAGCCGGTTTCCAGCGTGAGGCCGAGATAATCGCCGATATCCCGGCGGCACATCGGCAGCGCCATCATGCCCGCGACCGCAAGCCGGCGATCCATCTCCAGCAGGAAAGTGGCCACGCGCTCCATCGCGGTCTTGCGCCCGAGCAGCAGCATGTGATCCTCCGCATGTCGAAGGTCGCCTGCCGTCATGGTCCAGAGGTTACGTGCGACCTTGACGTCCACCCCGGCGGCTTGCTCAAGGCTGCGGCGCTTTACCAGCCGTACGGTGGTATCGATAATGGCTTCCGCCGCCAGCCGATGCACCGTCCCGGATTCAAGCCCGAAAACGTCACCCGGCAAATGAAATGCGCCGATCTGACGCCGTCCGTCGGACAGCAATTTGTAACTGCGAACCGCGCCGCTGATCACCTGGTAAACGTATTCCGCGGGCTCATCCTCTCCGTAGATTTCCTCATCCTTTTTGTAGGTGAATTCAGTGGCGATGAGGCCGGCGTGCCCGGTGACCGCGCCAAATTGGTCGAGAACGGGGACAGGGTAGGCAACGGGGCTAATCTTGTTGCCGATAACGGAAGTGCTGAGCATAGGTCATCTCCTTGCTGCGGATGACCAATTGCTAAACGGGATAATCGGGCTTGGAAATTTCGTGCGGTAACTTAAGGGGATCTACCTACGTACTTGTACCGGAGGTCATGGCTGGGCTCCTTAACCCGCCGCCGGACGGATTTCCTGAATGGCCCCTCGAATACGGCTAACAAGGCTCTCCTCGAGGAGCGGCTTCTGCAAAACATGCCGTACACCTGCAGCTGCAGCCCTTGCCGAGATATTTTCGTCCGGGTAACCGGTTATGAGGATGATCGGCGCGGCAATATCGCGATTCCGCAAACGGCCGGCCAGATCGATGCCGTTTATATCAGGCATTTTGTAGTCGATCACGAAGCAGTCGACGCCGGTCGAACGGACCGCGCTCAGCAGCGCCGGGCCGTTCCTGAAGGTTCGAACGGCGAATCCGTCCGTTTCAAGAAGAAACCGCAGCGAACTGAGCACGGCCGCATCGTCGTCAACCACGTAGACCGTTGGTTTTGCGAGCGCAGCCATCACGAAAAACCGCGCGTTGGGTGCTGATTTGAATGAGACATATTGTCATGCAACACCCATCGTGACTGCCGCGGCTTGATTTAGCTCAATCGTTCAGTATCCCGGCGCGCATCGCCAGCCGTACCAGTTCCGACAGGCTGTTGGCCTGCATTTTCGTCATTACGTTTGCCCGGTAAACCTCGATGGTGCGGGGGCTGATGTCATAGTCGCGCGCGATCAGCTTGTTGGAAAGCCCAGCGATCAGGCCGTCCATGACCTGGCGCTCGCGAGGACTGAGAGTTGCGATCCGTGACGCGATGTCGAGTGTGACCGCCTCGCTCTTGGCGGCCGGCTCCGCCTGCTGGATAGCGGCCTCGATCATGCCGATCAGGCGATCATCTTCGAAGGGCTTCTCGAGAAAATCGACCGCTCCCAGTTTCATTGCCTCGACGGCAAGCGGTACATCGCCGTGCCCGGTCATGATCACAATCGGAAACGTGCTGTTGCCTGCCTTCATGCGTTTCAGGAGCTCGATTCCATCAAGGCCGGGCATGCGGACGTCGGAAACAACGCATCCAAAGTCCAGGCCGGGGAGGGCCTCGAGAAAGCTCAGAGCGGTTTCGAACAGCGTCACCTTGAAGCCGGCGGAATCGAGCAGGAAGTTCAGCGAATCCCGCATCGCCTCGTCGTCGTCGATAACGTAAACCTTTCCCTTATCCGGCATATGTCAACTCTCGTTGGATGCTGCGGGAAGCGTGAAGCGAAACGTCGCTCCTCCCGCGGCATTATTTTCGGCCCACATCCGGCCGCCATGGGCTTCGATGATCGAGCGGCTTATGGAGAGGCCTACCCCCATGCCGGTCGCTTTGGTTGTAAAGAAAGTCTGAAACAGATTGGGCTTGACGTCATCATGGAATCCGGTCCCGGTATCGGACACCGCGACTTCGATCATGTCGTCGGCGACTTTGCCGTTCGATGCGATAAGCTCCCGTTGCGGCGATTGCGCCATCGCCTCGAGGGCGTTGCGGAACAGGTTGACCAAGACCTGCTGAATTTGGACCCGATCCACCAGGACCAGATCGAACTCCGGATTCAGATTGAAGCGAAGCTGAATGTTTTGCTCCCGGGCACCGGCCAGACCGAGCGCGCCCGCCTCTTCAATCAGTTTTGACAGGCTTTCGACGCGTTTTTCGGATTCGCCTCGCGAAACGAAATCACGAAGCCGGCGAATGATCTGGCCGGCGCGCAGCGCCTGTTCGGCGGCGCGGTCCATCGCATTTTCAATTTTCGGCGTATTGGGATCGAGGCTGCCGGACAGCAGCCTGCGCGAGCCTTTCATGTAGTTGCTGATGGCGGCGAGGGGCTGATTAAGTTCGTGCGCGAGCGCCGAGGCCATCTCCCCCATCGCGCTCAGGCGAGACACGTGAACGAGTTCGGATTGCAATTCCTGGAGCTGTGTCTGTGTTTGCTGGTGCTCGGTCAGGTCGCGCACGAAGCCGGTGAAGTAGGGCGCTCCGCCGGATTGCATTTCGCCGATCGTGAGATGCATCGGAAAGGTCGTTCCGTCCCGGCGTTTGCCGGTCACGATCCGTCCGATACCGATGATGTGCCGTTCGCCCGTGGATCGATAGCGCGCCAGATAGCCGTCGTGACGTTCCCGATCCGGGTGGGGCATCAGCTCACTGACGTTCTTGCCGATCGCCTCCTGCTCGGTATAGCCAAACAGTCTCTCGGCCGCGGTGCTGAAAAACTGCATGATGCCATTTCCATCAATGACGATCATGGCATCCGGCACCGTGTCGAGGATCGAGCGGAGGTGATTCTCCCGCGTCCTCAACGCTTCTTCGAGCAGTTTCTCCTCGTCGATATCGAGAACGATTCCGCTGAGATGGCGTGAAGTCCCGGCCTCATCCTTGACGGGGCCGCCTCGCACGCGAATCCACTGACCAGGTCGCGGCGTCCGGCCAACCCTGAAAGAAACGTCGAAATTGCCGCCGACTTCTGCGGCCCTCTTGATCGCCTGCTCGGTGCGGTCACGATCCTGTGGTTCGAGAAGAGAAAGAAACAGCTCGTAGGTAACCGGCGTGTCGCGGGTGATGCCGAAGAGGCTTCTCGTGGTATCGGACCACTCCAACTCTCGCGTTGAAAGGTCAAGGTCCCAGGTTCCGACGCCGAATCCCTCGATTCTGAGCATGAAATGCTCTTTGCCAACAGCGTCAGCTGACGACGATCGAGTTATGTTGGTCACGCCTGAGCCTTCACTTCCATATATCCAGCGTCACGCGCCAGCCTGAACCGGCGTACACCGCGCCCGGCGATCCTACACCAGATCACGGTCGGGAAAGTGCCGCGATCTCAATCCCCGGTGCCAAACGTGCAATTTCGCCGAGTGACCCTTTCGCCGAATGACCCTGGGCGCAAGTTTCCGCCCATCTCGCCGCGATGTTTCCCGGATGTTTTGCCTTTTCGGGGGTGGGAGGACTTTGATCTATCTCATCCCGCCGTTCGGTTCGAAGCCTAGAAGCATCTGACGTCTGGTGGCAACGGAGAGGTTAGATGACATACGCGACCGTCATGGTCAGCCTGGCGCTGGATGAGTCGAACGAGGCTCGTCTTGAAGCCGCCGGCCAGATCGCCGAGCGATTTGACTCTGGCATTGTCGGGATCGCGGCGGCGCAGTTCAGTCCGCCACTCTATTTCACCTCGGGGGATCAGGCGCAAAATCTGATCGACCAGGGTCAGGCATTGATCAAGAAGCGGATGTCGGAACTGGAAGTGCAATTCCGCGAGGCGACCAAAAATCGGGCCAAGCATGTCGAATGGCGCTGCGCGATCGACTTTCCGGCGCGGTATATCCTGCAGGAATCACGTTGCGCCGACATCATCGTCAGCGGCGGGCAGAGCAACACGCTTTCGGACCCATTCGCGCGGGCCGGCCCGAAAGATCTCGTGATGCAGGCGGGCCGGCCGCTGTTCATCGCGCCGGACAATGTCAGTTGGCTCGATTTGCGAAGCGTTCTGATGGCCTGGAAGGACACACCGGAGGCGAGGCGGGCGATCGCCTATTCCTTGCCGATGCTCCGCAAGGCCAAGGAGGTCAATGTCGCCGAGATCGTGGAAGCCGACGACAGCCGGTCGGCGGCGGTGTCGCGGGTCAGGGATGTTGTGACATGGCTGTCACGTCACGGCGTTTCTGCCTCCGAGGTCGTGCCGGAGCAGAGCGGGGACGTGATCGCCCAACTGGATGTAATAGCTGCTAACGTCGGTGCGGGTGTTGTTGTCGCGGGCGCCTATGGTCATTCGCGTTTCCGCGAATTGATCCTTGGCGGCATGACACAGCACCTCATGACCCAATCCAGTCGTTGCGTATTGCTGTCGCATTAGGTGTCAACGCTGAAACGACCAGAATTGATGGGATCGCGCCGTGTATAAATTTCTCGAAGAAACCGTTGCCGGTCATATGACCAACACCGTGAAGACGGTGACGCGCGAGCTCACCGTGCGCGATCTGAGCGACATGTTCGAGCGCGACGATTTCAACGCCTATCCGGTCGAAGAGGACGCGCAGGTTGTCGGCATTGTAACCAAGTTCGATTTGCTGAAATGCTTTGTCTTCACGCCTAACCAGATGGTTCCCCAATATGAGCAGCTGATGAAGCGAACCGTCGCCGATGTCATGACTTCGGAATTCATTTACGTTCGAACCGACACCAAATTGACGAGGGTACTCCAGCTCATGATCGATCATCGTATCAGGAGCGTTCCCGCCATCGACAGCGACCATCGATTGGCAGGTATTATCGCTCGCAGGGACGTTCTCAAAGCGCTTGCGGATTGTGCCCGCAGCGAAGTGTAGATCCGTCCACAATCGAAACCGACAACCGCTCTTTCATAACGCGTTTTGACAACTCGTCCCGATTGCCATCAGCGGAGTTGTAACACCTCGGATCGCCCCGGCGGGCGATGTCGGCTCCTCACTGCTGGTGATGGTGAACGCGCTGCGCGCGCGCCGCGTCGGGCACGGCAAACGCCCCCGGACTAGGTTCGCTCATCCGTGCCGGGTATCGTCAGGCGCGCGGTCAGCAACGCGGCCATTGCCAACGACGCCCCCACGCCGGCGACGCAGGCGATCCAACCGAAGCGGTCGAACAATTGACCGAGCACCGCGCTGCCGACCAGGCCGCCCAGGAAATAGCAGGCCAGATACGTTCCGCTCGCCACGCCGCTGCTTTCACCGGCGGCTTGCCCGACAAAGCCGGTTGCCGAGGCCTGCGCAAAGAACGTACCGGCACCGACCAGAACCATGCCGGCCAGCACTTCCGCAAGATGCGAGGACAGCATCAGCGGCAGGCCGCTCGCCGCGACAGCAAGCGCGCCCCAGATCGCCGGCCGCGTTCCAAAGCGCGTGACGGCCTTGCCGGCAAGAAGCGTCGTCGCAATGGAGGGCAAAAACACAAAATAGACAAATCCCAGATCCATTCGCCCGAGCGATAGCGGCGGACGCACCAGCACGAAGTTGACGAAGGTGAAGGTCCCGATGAAGGCGAACAGGATGCAGAATCCGATGCCGAATGCGGCGCGAAGCGACGGATTGCGCCAGTGCCCGAGCATCGTTGCGAAAGGCGATTGCGTCATCGCCCTCGAATGCATCGGCTGCACCCGCTGGATAGTGAAGTACACCAGCGCGGCGCCGGCGAGATTCAACGTCGCGAAGAAATAGAAATTCGATGCCAGCCCGAGCGTGTCGACGACAGCTGCGGAAACCAGGCGGCCGATCAGGTTGCTGGCGACGTTGCCGGTGATATAGGCCGCGAAGGCGCCGCCCGCATCCGTCGAGTTGCACTGTTCACCGAGATAGGCCAGCGTCAGCGCAAATGCCGATGCCATGCACAATCCCTGCATGACGCGAAGGATCGTGAACACCGTGAGATTGGGCGCGACCGCCAGCAAGGCGGTCGGAATGGCGAGCAGGGCGAGGCTCAACAAAATGCCGAGCCGGCGATCGATGTGCGGGCTCAGAAATCCAACGACAAGTCCGGCAACCGCCATTCCCATCGTGCTGGCATTGACCGCGAAACCCATCGCCGCGGGTGTCACGTTGTAATGCTTTGTCAGCGAGGGGAGGATCGCCTGCGTTGCAAACAAATCGACCACCGTGAGGAAGGCCGTCAGGCCGATGACGAGCGACCGCAGCACCACGCCGGGTGAATGACCGTGTAGTTCCATGCTTTCGGATTTCATCTGCGCGGATATGTCGGTCATGGCGCGGCGGTCCCTGCGAAAGCTTGATTAAGAAAGAGACGTGACGCCTGGGCGTGTTGGGGGGCACGGGGGCTCCCAGGACGTCACATCAAATAACAAGCCTTGGGCGGTCGTTACATATTGTGGTCGTGCGGATCCTTGCGGACGTCGCCGACATAGAGAATGACGGTCTGGGTACCGAGGTTCTTCCACCAATGCGAGGTGCCGAACACCTCGGGTCTGATATCGCCGGCCTTGTGCAAAATCGGCTCGGCGCAATTGCTGGCGTATTCGACGATCTCGCCCTGCTGCACAAAAATGAGAGCGGGTCGGTCGTCGTGGCTGTGCCATGGCACGACGCCGCCGGGCTCGATCGTCAGCTTGCGGAAGCGCAACTCGCGGTCCTTGAGGTGCGCCGGCTGCTTTTCGAGGTCGATCGCTCCCAAAGTCACGTCGGTTACGCCGACCGGCTTGAATGTGACTTCCTCGCGGGCGTTCGCCTTCATCTTGTCGGCGGGACACTCGCCGGCGAAGGCTGACGATGCAGTGGTGGCCGATCCGGCGATGACGCAGGCGAATGCGAGACCTTGCCAGAGCGCGCGTGAATTTGCGGTGGGCTTGAACATGTCGTTGTCTCCTCTGTGATACCGCAGCCTCGGATGATTTGGCTGGCTACAAGGCCACCATCGTTTAAATCGCTTGCTCGAGGAAATGCCCGTTGGCTTTTGAATCGATAGCGCAACGCTATGTCGAGGCTGTAATCCGAGCGGCGCTATTGCGGCGCGCGCGATGCCCCACGGCTATCGAACCGATTGTACAACGGTATTTCTAACCTTCGGTAATTCAGCCTCTGATCGGGTTAGCGCCCGATTGGCGGGCGTCCAGGTTAATTCGGAGGATTTTCCAGTGACCACTTTGTCCAAGACCCTCATTGCGGCCGCAGCACTTGCGGCGATGGCAACTTCCGCATTCTCCCAGGTCCCCTGGGAATTCAACCCGGGCATGGCCTATATGTATAGCGGCCCTGGAAAAATGGCGACGATGGCGATGGCATCAGGAGCCAAGGGTCACGAGGCGATGATGAAGCGCGCCAGGAAGGTGCCGGGCAACACCGTCTTCTTCATGGAAGGTGGCCAGATGTACATGGTGTCCGGAACGCTCGATCCCACCGGCAACTTCTATCGGCCTTGATTTTGAAGCCGGGGTGTCAGCCGTTGTGGCGAACCATGAGGCCGCCCCTTGCGGGCGGCCTGCGCGGGAAAATAGTACAATGTCCGGGAAATCCAATTGCGCTGCGGTGTGATGCCACCGCATGTTTCAGTCAGTGAATCTGAAGAGCCAATCCGCCGGAGCAAGACATGACGTCGCTTTCGCCTGCCAATGCCGAGCGTCTCAAACTGGCCTTCCAGGAGTGCCGCGACATGGAGGGGACGTTGAACGAACGGCTGGACGCCTATGCCGCGGCAGGGCGACAGATATTTCCAGCCTATGGTGAAGCGGTCGATCGGCTGGTGGCGCGGATCCACGAAAACGGCGGCGGAGAAAACGCGCCACGGCCGGGCGACGCGATGCCGCCCTTCATCCTTCCGGATGTGACCGGGCGGCTGATCGATCTGAAATCCCTGCTGGAAAACGGACCGGTCGCGGTGATGTTTTATCGTGGGCATTGGTGCCCGTATTGCAGACTGAACGTCGGGGCGGTGGTTCAGGCCTTGGACCGGATCAAGGCGTTGGGCGGTCAGGTCGTCGCGATCATGCCCGAGGTGCAGCAATTCGCAGAGAAGTTCAAATCCGATTCCGACGCGCCATTCCCGGTTCTGACCGATCTCGACAATGGCTATGCGCTGTCGTTGAATCTCGCTATTTGGCTCGGAACCGAAATACAGCGGCTTCTGTCGTATCAGGACATGAAAAACTTTCATGGCAACGACGGCTGGGTGCTTCCGATACCCGCGACCTTCGTGGTCGGCCGCGACGGGCTGGTGAAGGCGCGGTTCGTGGATCCCGATTTCCGCAAACGCATGGAGATCGACGACCTGATCGCAGCGTTCAGAGCCGCAAATTAAGTCTTCAGAGCCGCTGGCTTGTCGATGACGCCGCCGGCGTAGCCCTGGTTACGCGCTCAGATAGTTCGACCAGTCGGCGCCACGCAACATCCTCATCACGGCTGATGCCACGGCGGTGCGCTCGCGTCCGGCGACGCCATAGAGGTGGACGGTACGGCGTATATCGAGCCCATCGACATTTGCCCGTTTGAGGGTTTCGGGCGTCGATACGCTGCGCGGAATGACCGCGATGCCGATATCGGCTTCGAGCAGTTCGATCAGGTCGCGTTCCGATGAAATACCGTGGCTGTGGTCCACCTCGATACCGTGGTTGCGGAACGATGCGCTCAACCGCTCCGCATGCTCGCAGAAATTTCGCAAGAGCAATTGCTCCGTTTGCAGATCCTCGAAGGCGATATCTTCACGGTCCGCCAACGGATGACGCTTGTTGACGACGAGTTGGAAGCCTTCGGTGAACAACGGCCAGGTATCGAGCCGGTCCCATTCTTCGCCGATTTCAGCGGCAATGCCGAGCTCGGCTTCGCCCTTCTTGAGAAATTCCCCGACTTCCCGGGCGCTGCCGCGCAGGAAGCGAAATTCAAGCCGGTTGAACAGCCGCTTGATCTGGTCGAGATACGGGATCAACAGCGACAGGTCGACGGAATGGGTGAGGGCGATCCTGAGCGCCCCGACTTCGCCGCTCTTGAATGACGACGCAAGTTGTCGAGCTCCGGTCGCGGCATCATAGCACTGCTTGAGCAGCGGGTGCATGCGCTGGCCAAGTTCGGTCAATTGCGCTGCCGGCCGCTCGCGCCGGAACAGGTCGCCGCCGAGTTCTACCTCGAGTTGCTTGATCGCCCGCGTCAGCGACGGCTGGGTCACGTTGCACTCGTCGGCGGCGCGCGTGAAGTTGAACACCCGCGCGACAGCCAGGAAGTAGCGAACCTGATGCATTTCCATGGTCGTGCCCCGGTCTGACCTTGCCTGCAAACTAGCCGATAAATGCCTGCAATGACACCAGAACCGCGATAGCGCCAGCCTATGGTTTCGGAAGCCAAACGGCATTTCCGTCAGGCCCACCCGCCGTGCAGATTTCACCTAGGGTCTCGCGAACCTCAGAGAACGCGACAGGCATCCAACGGGAGCGTGACATGAACGATGTAAGGGATAACAGAACCCGGCAAAGCCTGAGGTCACTGGGCAGGTCGCTTCCCGGTCAGGTCGTGCTGGTGCTTCAGGGCGGCGGCGCGCTGGGATCTTATCAGGCAGGCGTCTATCAGGCGCTGCACGAGGCCGGGATTGAGCCGGACTGGATCATCGGGACATCGATCGGCGCCATCAATGCCAGTCTGATCGCCGGTAACGCGCCGCAAAATCGATTGTCGCGGCTGAAGGAATTCTGGAAACGGATGGAGCAGAATCCAATCTGGAGTTTCCGCGATGTATTTCCCGGCTTCAATGAAAAACTGTCGTACTGGTCGACGGTGACAAACGGCATTCCGGGTTTTTTCAGACCCAATCCGTTGGCCCATGCCGGCAACGACTATCCGCTTGGCGCCGACAGGGCGGGATACTATTCCACCGAGCCGCTCGAACAGACGCTCAGCGAACTCGTCGATTTCGATCTGGTCAATCGCTGCGCGCCGCGGCTGACGGTTGGCGCCGCGCATGTCCGAACCAGCCAGATGCGGTATTTTGACAGCCGCGATTCCAAACTCGGCGTGAAGCACATCATGGCGTCGGGCGCGCTACCGCCGGCATTCCCCGCCATTCGCATCGATGGCGAGCTTTACTGGGATGGCGGCATTCTGTCGAATACCCCGACCGAGGCGGTGTTCGACGACAACCCCCGCAAGAATTCCCTGATCTTTGCCGTCCACATGTGGAATCCGTCCGGCGCCGAGCCCACCACGATGGCGGAGGTGCTTAATCGGCACAAGGACGTGCAGTATTCCAGCCGGATCGCGAGCCATATCGCGCGCCAGCAACAGGCGCATCGTTTGCGTCACGTCATCAGCCAACTCGCCGCCCGATTGCCCGAGAGTGAGCGGAACAGCGACGCGGTGAAGGAATTGGCCGGCTATGGTTGTCCGACGCGGATGCATGTGGTGCGGTTGTTGGCGCCACAGCTCGATCGCGAGAACCATACCAAGGACATCGATTTCAGTCCGTCCGGCATCATGCAGCGTTGGGACGCGGGTTATGTTCACACCCAGGCGGTTCTTGATCGTTCTCCGTGGGTCGGCGAGTTCGATCCGCTCTCGGGAGTCATTCTTCATGAGCAGGCGGAAATCATGTCGGCGGCGGCGGAATGACGCTACATCCGGACCGGATCATGATCTAAGGCGACATGGCCTTCCGATAGAGTGCGCCGTAGCAGGCCGCGGACACGTCCCAGCTGAATGATCTCGACATCGCGCTCTGACGCATGGAGTTGAGGCGGTCCTTCGTCATGAAGGTCGTGAAGGCACGCCGGATGCCGCCGAGAAACGATTCGGTTGACGGTTGCGCGAACAGAAATCCGGTTTCGCCGTCCATGATCGTTTCCGCGAGGCCGCCGGTCTGGTGGCCGATCGGCAGCGATCCGAACTTCTGCGCATACATCTGGCTTAAGCCGCACGGCTCGAAGCGCGACGGCATCAGGGTAAAATCACTGCCGGCAAAAATCCGCCGGGCCTGTCCGTCGTTGAAGCCGATGGCGACACCGATCGCATCCGGCCTGCGGCGGTGTGCGTCGACCAATGCCTGCTCGATATCGGGCTCACCGCTGCCGGTGACGATGATTTGCCCGCCGGCCTCGATGATCTCGTCCGCGGCGGATAGGACGAGGTCGATGCCTTTCTGATGAACGAGACGGGCAACGAGGCCGAAAATCGGGCCACGCGACAGCGCCAGACCGAACTGCTGGCGGACGTAATCCGCGTTCGCACGCTTGCCTTCCCAGTCCCCGGCGCCAAACGGCTGGGCCAGCTGGGCGCATACCCGGGGATCCCAGCTTTCGTCGATGCCGTTCAATATCCCCGTTAGTTGCGCGGCGTCGGAACGACGGCGAAGCAGACCCTCAAGCCCGCAGCCGAGCTCCGAGGTGGTGATCTCCTTGGCGTAGGTCTCGCTGACGGTTGTGAGATGGGAAGCGTAGACGATGCCGCCTTTGAGGAAGGACAATTTGTCGTAGAACTCGAGGCCATCGATATGGAACGAGTCCTCGGGGGCACCGATCCGTCGCAGCGACTCTTTCGGGAATAGGCCCTGGTAGGCCAAATTGTGGATGGTGAGAATGGTGGGGATCTTGGTGGCGTTCCAGGCGAGGTAAGCCGGGACAAGCGCAGCTTGCCAGTCATTGACGTGAACCAGATCCGCTGCCCAATTCTTGTCCAGAGTGCCTGCCGCCAGCTGGGCCGCGGCCGAGGCGAATCGCCCGAAGCGCACATCATTGTCCGGCCAGTCCCGGCCCGACGTATCGCCGTAGGGGTTGCCGGGGCGGTCATACAGCTGCGGACACAGCAGGATGTAAACGGGCAGGCCGTCCCTGGTCGATGCCAACCCGAGCGAACATGCCGGCATCTCCGCCAGCGGCGCGCATTGACCAACGACTTGGATATGCAGGAATTGTTCGACGACGTCTCGATAGCCCGGCAGCAGGATCCTGACGTCGCCCCAGGGGCGCAGCGCGCGGGGGAGGGCCGCTGAAACGGCCGCAAGGCCACCGACCCGGATAAAGTCATCCATTTCCGTGGTGACGAACAAGACCTTCAAGAAACGCCCTCATGCCAGCGCCGACCTAAACTATGCAAGAATGGTTCCAGTTTTTTTCTCAATCGGACGGCCGTCGGCGGTGTAAGTACTTGCCGGGAGAACCGCTTCTCGGCACGCGGCGCAATTCAGGGTCACGCCGTGGCCGAAGCTAAACGGTCGAGGGAGTTTGGAATGACAATGGCGGGAAACGATCAGGGTAATTTGACAAGGAGTTTTCAGGGCCTTCGCGTCCTCGACTTTTCCACCACGATCGCCGGTCCGCACTGCACCCGGATGCTGGCTGACATGGGCGCGGAGGTCATCAAGATCGAGTCGGCTGAAGGTGAGACGATGCGAACCCGTCCGCCGGTCCGCAATAATTGCAGCACCACGTTCGGCCAGCTCAATGTCGGCAAGAAGAGCGTCGTTCTCGACCTGAAATCGCCCGACGCCATCGCGGTGATCAGACGGCTGGTGGCGAAAGCAGATATTCTCGTCGAGAATTTTCGTCCCGGCGTGATGCGAAGACTGAAGCTGGATTACGATTCGTTGCGAGAGCTTAATCCAGCGCTGATCTATTGTTCGATCTCCGGCTACGGTCAGACCGGGCCATCGGCGGAACTGCCGGCTTACGCGCCGGTCATCCATGCAGCCTCCGGCTACGACATGGCCCATCTGTCGTACCAGCCGGGGAGAACCCGGCCGGATTACTGCGGAATTTATCACGCCGACGTCGTCAGCGGCACTTATGCGTTCGGAGCCATCGCAGCGGCGCTGCATCAGCGTCACGGCAGTCAAAAAGGCCAGCACATCGACGTCTCGATGCTTGAATCGATGCTCACCCTGACACTGACTGAACTGCAGTCGTCGCAATTCGCCGTGAGGTTGCCGAGCCGCCCGATGTTCGGCCCGGTCGAGACCGCGGATGGATATGTGATGCTGGCCATCGGCAGCGAAAAGACGTTCCAGAATCTGGTCAAGACCTCCGGTCATCCGGAATGGATCGTCGATTCCAGGTTCGCGAAATATGTCGACCGGCGCGAAAACTGGAATGATCTGATGGACAGCGTCGAGACATGGTCGCGCACGCTTTCAACTGTGGACTGCCTCGCCGCACTCAACGGATGCGGAGTTCCCGCTTCGGCCTATCGTACCGTCGCGGAAGCTTTGTCCGATCCGCAGATCGCGCATCGTGGCGCGCTGACGGAGGTAGAAGACGGCGGCGGCACTTTCAAAGTGATGAATGTGCCGTTCCGCATGTCGGGGGCAAGTGTGTCGGCGGGAAAGCGCGCGGCGACGCTGGGCGAGCATACTGTCGCGGTGCTCCGCGAGATCGGTCTTTCCGAG
>DATHHQ010000360.1:0-5206 GCA_035490095.1 Bradyrhizobium sp. | reverse complement strand
CGTCGGATCGGTCGCGAACGCATGCACCGAGGTCAGCACGCCCGAGCGCACCAGGAAGGTGCCGAGCAGCGACAGCGAGAACGTCAGGATGGAAAGCAGGATGGTCCAGACCTTGAGCGCGTTGCGCTTCTCCATCACGACGGCGGAATGCAACAGCGCGGTGCCCGCGAGCCACGGCATCAGCGAGGCGTTCTCGACCGGATCCCAGAACCACCAGCCGCCCCAGCCGAGTTCGTAATAGGCCCAATAGGAGCCCATCGCGATGCCAAGCGTGAGGAATATCCAAGCCACCAGCGTCCATGGCCGCACCCAACGCGCCCATGCCGCGTCGATCCGGCCTTCGATCAGGGCCGCGACGGCGAACGAAAACGAAATCGAGAATCCGACATAGCCGAGATAGAGCATCGGCGGATGCACCGCCAGACCGATGTCCTGCAGCACCGGATTGAGGTCGCGGCCCTCGATCGGCGGATTGGCGATGCGCAGGAACGGGTTCGAGGTGATCAGGATAAACAGATAGAACGCGCTGGCGACCCAGGCCTGCACCGCCAGCACATGGGCGCGCAGTGACAGCGGCAGGTTGTTGCCGAACGCCGCGACGAGGCCGCCGAACAGCGCCAGGATCGACACCCACAGCAGCATCGAGCCCTCATGGTTGCCCCACACGCCGGTGATCTTGTAGATCAGCGGCTTTTGCGAATGCGAATTCTCGAACACGTTGACCAGGGAAAAATCGGAAGTGACGTGCAACGTGACCAGCGCCGCGAACGACGCCGCCACGAACAGCAACTGTGCCAGCGCAGTCGAGCGCGCGACATTCATCAAAGCGGGATCGTGCAGGCGCGCGCCGAGGATTGGCACGGTGGACTGGATCAGCGCCAGGGCCAGCGCCAGCACCAGCGCGTAATGTCCGGCTTCGGCGATCACTGCGAGACACCTTGTTTCACTTGTGACGCTCCCTGGGTGGCCGCGGGCTTTGCGTTGTAATCCGGCTTCGCGTCGTAATCGTCCTTCCAGTGCCCCTGCTTCTTCAGCGCGTCCGCGACCTCCTTGGGCATGTAGGTCTCGTCATGCTTGGCGAGCACGGTGTCAGCCTTGAACACGCCGGAGGCGTCGAGTGCGCCTTCGGCGACCACACCCTGCCCTTCACGGAACAGATCCGGAAGAATGCCCTTGTAGGCCACCGGCAGCACGGCGCTGCCGTCGGCGACCTGGAACGTGACCGCCAGGTTGTCGCCGCGCACCAGCGACCCCGGCTGCACGAGGCCGCCGAGCCGGAAACGCTTGCCCGCCTGGATATGCTTTTCAGCCACCATCGCCGGCGTCGAAAAAAACACGATTGAATCGCGCATCGCGTTCAGCACCAGGGCCGCCGCAACCGCGAGAACCGCGAGCGAGCCGCCGATCATTGTCAAACGCCGCTGCTTGCGCGTCATGCGTGGCCTTCAATTCTGCGCATCGTCATGCTCATCCATCGAGCCCGAGATTCTTCAGACCATCATTCAGTCGCCGCAGCCGCTCTGCGTCGTTGGCGACGGCCTGGCGGGCGTCGGCGAGCGCGCTCCTGGCCTTCTCGCGATCGCCCATCACCATATAAGCCCGCACCAGCCGCAGCCATCCTTCGACGTCGTCGCCGTTTTGCTTCAGCCGGCTGGCGAGCCGCTCGACCATGCCACGGATCATCGCACCGCGGTCGGTCTCATTCATGTCTTTCGCCGCCGCCACCGTATCATCCGACAGTGCCGGAGCGCTGGAACCGCCGACCCGCGCCAGTGCGGCCTGAACCAACGGACGCCACGGCGCATCCGCCGGCGCTTTGGCGAGCATCGCACCCCAGATCGACCGGGCCTCCGCGGTGCGGCCGTCCTGCTCGGCGGCGACGCCAAGGAAGTAAGTCGCCTTGAACTCGCCCGCGTCCAGCGCGATGGCGCGTTCGAACTCAGCCTTGGCCTCGTCGGTGACGACGCCGCCCGCCGCCGCGGCAAGGGCTTCGCCCAGATCGGCCCGGCGCGCGGCACTGTCGCCGCCATAGGTGATCGAATTGTGATAGGCCCGCACCGCGTCGTCGTAGCGGCCGAGTTTCACCAATACCGGCGCAAGTACGTTCCAGCCGCGGCCGTCGGTTGGATTTTTCTCCAGATGCTGCTCGACCTGCGCCACCAGATTGTCGAGCGGTTGCGTGACGTCGGGGGCGCGGGTGCGTTGCGCCAGCGGAAAATCGCCCAGCTGCGGCGAGCCAAGCGGGAGGTAAAGTGCAACTGCCACGATTGGAACTCCAACCAGCGCCAGGACTGCCGCAGAACGGCGCAACTTGGTGTTCGATGCGATCGGCGGCTCGCGCTGACTATCCGCCGCGGCCAGCAAGCGACGACCGATCTCGACACGCGCGGCAGCTGCTTCCGAAGGACCGATCAGGCCCGCGGCAACATCGCGATCGATCTCAGTGAGCTGATCCTTGTAGACGACCGCCTCATTGCCGTCGTTTTGCGGCCGGGCGGCGCGACCCAATGGCCAAAGCACGGCGAAGATCGCCGCGGCCGTCATCAGCGCGAGCACAAACCACAACGTCATCAGGCGGGTTCCGGTGAAACGGGCGCCCCATGGAGACGCGCCGATATGCCGCTTTACACCACAGGCGGCAAGCCCGGCAATTGAGAATTGTCAATTTGCAGCCGCCGCATAAAAGTCCAAAAACACAGAAAAACCAAAGTTTTAACTGACCTAAAACTTGTCATTTTGCGCGGCAAATTCGCCGTGGCCGTTCAGCGCTTTAAGATAATAAGGCCCCGGTTTGACGGCGTCGGGCAGCCGGATCCGTAGCGAGCCGTTCAGGGCTGGAGACGCCATCGGCGTGGCCAGATCAGCCAACTGCCCGCGGCCCGGATTGCATCAATCAGAAATTGCAGTTGCAGCTTACGCAATCTTATCCGGCTTTTGAGGGCTTGCGATCGCCGGTCAGTGCGTTTTCCGCCGCCCTGCTCATCAGCGAGGCGTAGTCGCGGCCGAACAATACCTCGCAAAATCGCACTGCCGCTTTGACCTGCATCTCCCGGTAGGCGCGGGTCTTGGCGTCGCCGCCGCGAAGCGACTGTACCAGCGCCTCGGTGGACTTCTCGACATATTGTTGCAGGTCGGAATAGGTTCGCAGCGTCACCTCGTTGATTGCGAGTTCGCTGGCGTATGTGCGGCATACCGCGACGAAATCGATCAATGCGGCGGTTTCGTCGACATCATTGGTGTCGACCTTGGCTCCGATGGGAATATCCTTGTCGGCGCGCTGCCGCAGGAGACGCCGGACCCGGCCGGGCACGCTGTCGATTTCCGATTGCAGGGTGTTGGAAATGTCGGCCCGGATCGACGTTAGTTGCTTGCCCCACGAGGAATCGTTGCGAAGATCCAGTTCGGTCCGCAGGCCGCGCACGCCGTCATGCAGGCTCTTGAGCTGCTCGGCGACGTTGTCGAAATGGCCGCGCTTGATATCCGTTCGCAGGCAGGCGGCGAGGAAGCACAGATCGTGCAGGGCTATGGTGACGGCGACGCCATAGGGAGTAGCGGCAACACGGATTTCATCGTCGGAAGCGGCCATCTTGATGGCGAGCCGGATGATTTGCCACGGCGCGGTCAGCCGCTGCATGACCAGCGTCAGCGCGAACGGCAGCGTTTGCACCGTTTGCAGGGCGGGAACGTTGAGCGAGGCGGTTACCGGCCCGATCTGCGCATCCGCCAGTATCCGCAAGTTGCTGGGAAGCCGGCCGCTGAGGCCGTCCAGTGCTTCACGGGCCTGCAGGACCGAGCCGATCGGCAGCATATCGTCGATCACATTGGGCGGTCCGATGCGGGCCAGCTCACGCGGCTTGTCGCCGCCGCGCACCGGCGTGGCAATCTTGAAGATCGCATCCGCTGTGGCGAGCTGAAATTTGCGGATTGCGGACTCGAGCCCGGACGTGGTTCCGGTTTCCCGCACCAGGGCCAGCGCCGCTTCGAATTCGCGCGCCTGATCGGGCGCGCCGTCGCGGATCAGCCATTGCCACACCGGCAACAACGACGCGCGGCGGATCTGACCCGGCCGTACCGGAAAATTGCTATCGATGAGAAACGGTTCGAGCGGGCGGAACAGCAGCCGCGCCGGATCGTCGGTGCGCGGCCGTACCTCCTCGTCGCTGCCGCGCACGACCTTGCGCAACTGTTCGAGCACGAAGGTGGCGACCGTGGTGTCCTCGCCGCGTTCGATGGCGCGCTCGAATTCTCGCATCAGCAAAGCCTGCGCCTGCGGCGGAAGCTGCGCGAGATAGTCCCTCAGCCGCTCGATCGATGTCTGGCTCATGCGCCCGGTATGCACATTGGTGTAATTATGGACGGTGAAACGGTCCAGCGCGCATAATAAAAGCGCGCGCGTTAAGAAGTCGTTTAGGAATAATGGAATTGGGGGGTATGCGGGGTGCTGTTCCATCCGGTTGCCCCCGAGATCCCCGGCAAACGGCGCTCACACCCCCGGCAGCACCAGTTCCGCCCGCAGCCCCCCGATCGGCGCATTGCCGAGCATCAGGCTGCCGCCGTACAAGGCCGCGAGATCGACCACGATCGACAACCCCAGCCCGGAACCTGGCTTGGACTCATCCAGCCGCTGACCGCGGCGGGAGACCTGCGCCCGCTCGGCCGCCGACAACCCGCGGCCATCGTCGTCGACGATGATCCGCAGCATCGGACCGGCGCCGGGTGCCACCGGCCGTTCCACCAGCACCTCGATGAAGACTTGCGACGCCGCCCACTTGCAAGCGTTGTCGACGAGGTTACCGGCCATCTCCTCGAGGTCCTGCCGCTCGCCGCGAAACTTCGCCTGCGGATCGGCCGCGACCGCGATGGTAATGCCGCGGTCGCGATGGATTTTCTCCATGGTCCGGCGCAACGCCTCGATCGCGGGCGCGACCTCGGTAATGGTGCCGATAATGGTGAGACGCGCGGCAATGCGCGCGCGCTCCAGATGGTGCGCGACCTGATCGCGCATCACGTCTACCTGCTCCAGCACCTTGGTCGCGAACGGGTCGGCGGCATGCGCGGAAGCTTCGTTGACGATCACGGACAACGGCGTCTTGATGGCGTGGGCGAGATTGCCGACATGGGTGCGGGCGCGCTCGACGATCTCGCGGTTGGCGTCGATCAGCGCGTTGGTTTCGCGCGCCAGCGGCGCGATCTCGACGGGAAATTC
>DATHHQ010000359.1:0-10838 GCA_035490095.1 Bradyrhizobium sp. | reverse complement strand
CCGAAGACCATCCGCGATCAGCCGCTCCGCGAAGCCTTCTGGAATGATGTTCGTTACTTTCTGCCCAAGAAGTTCGTCGCGGCGATATCCGAACTCCTTCTCGGCCTGAAGGTTCAGCAGGATGATCTCCCCGCCCTGGTTAACCACCACCATCGCGTCAGGTGCTGCCTCGAGCAGCCCGCGATACCTGGCCTCCATCCGCGCCCGATCCTTTTCTGCATCCCTGCGCACGCTGATATCGCGGATCGCCGCCGTCACCAGAATTCCTTCGGCGCTGTCCAGCGGGCTCAGCATGATCTCGATCGGAAATTCGGCTCCGTCCTTGCGCCGGCCGATGAGTTCGATCCCGGTGCCGATCTGCTGAGCCAGCGCGTCTGCCGGGGACCGCAGGCCATCCGCGATCAGCCGTTCCGCGAAGCCCTCCGGAATAATGTTCGTTACTTTCTGCCCGAGAAGCTCGTCGCGGTGATATCCGAACTCTTTCTCCGCCTGCAGGTTCAGCAGGATGATCTCCCCGCCCTGGTTGACCACCACCATCGCGTCCGGTGCTGCCTCTAGCAGTCCGCGATACCTGGCCTCCATCTGCGCCAAATGCCTTTCCGCCGCCTTGCGGACGCTGATGTCGCGGATCGAACTGGAGACCAGCGTCCCTTCCTCGGTTTCCAGCAGGCTTAAACTGATCTCGATCGGGAATTCGGTGCCGTCCTTGCGCTGTCCGTAGAGATCGAGTCCGACGCCCATCTGACGTGCCTTAGGGCCCGCGAAGAACCGGTTACGATGTGACGGATGCATGCCGTGGTACCGCGCCGGGAGCAAGAACTCGATCTTCTGACCGAGCAGGTCGGATCGCGTGTGCCCAAACAGTGCCTCGGTCCGCGCGTTGACGAGGAGGATATCGCCGCTTCGATCCATGATGACAATTGCATCGGGCGCCGCTTCAAGCATCGCCCTGAATTTCTGCTCCGTCGCACGGCGTTCATTCACTATCGATCGGAGTTCGGCGCCGCGGCTCTCGCTCTGTGCGAGCTCTTTTCCAGCGGTGCGGCGCATGGCAAGGACAGAGAATATCGACAGAACGATGATGAGAGCAAGCCCCGCAAGATTGACAAGTAGAAGCCAAATATTGGTCGATACGGAATTCGATGTCCGAAGCGAGACGAGGTGCCGCTGCTCCTCCATCAAGCGGACCGTCGCAGCGCGAATTTTTCTCATGAGGTCGAGACCCACGCCTGTGCGCACGAGGGCCAAGGCAGCAGCATGGTCGCCGGAATCATGCAGCCGTATGGTTTCCTGCAACTCGGAGAATTTGCGCACCACCAGCGGCTCGATTTCGGCAAGCGCGCGTTGCTGCACCGGGTTATTAGCGACCGCCATTTTTACGTCGGCGACCGCGGCTACGCCCGCGCTAATTCTGTCCCGGTAGATTTCAAGGTAGTCGGGATTGCCGGTGAGGAGATAGCCGCGCTGTTCGCTCTCGGCGACGCGAACGAAAGCTATAATTCCCCAAAGTTTGTTTTCGAGTTGCAGTGCACGGTTCATCATTTCGTGGCTGGATTGCGAGGCGACGACGAGATAGATCGAGGAGGCGCTGACGAAGACCAGGAAGCCGCATGCCAGCAAGAGCGGCCATGCCAGCTTGCTCCACAGGCCGCGTGTGCCTGCCACGCTTGCTTGGTAGGCCAGCGCAGGAGCAATCACGGGGTCACCGTGTTTTCGCCAAGCACCATGCGTACCAGATCCGCCCCATTTTTGGCCCCGAACTTCCGCATCACCCGGGCACGGTGACTTTCGAACGTCCGCGGGCCGATTTGCATGCGGAGGGCGCCCTGCTTGTTGGAACATCCCTGGCTCACATGGCCCAGCACTTCCCGCTCCCGCGGGGTCAGCAGCGCAAAAGATGCGGCTCCCGCGAGACCGCCTCCGTTAGCGTGGCCGCTGCCTTCCGTGCTGCCGCTCCGCGACCACCAGCTGATCACGTCGCGGCCAAGTGCCGCGGCGGTTTCCGGATCTAACGGTTCCTCGAAAGTGTCTGCTATCAGCCTCATCATGGCGCAGAGGCGTTCGGTTTCCTGAAACGCAGCCTCCACCATCTGTTGCATGCTGTCTTGCGCTTCCGCTGTCTCGTGAAGTCGGCCGCTGTTTTGTCTGATCTCGCCGACATAGAGTCGCAACGCCGTCAACGGTCCGTTGAGTTGATGAGCGATAGCGGATCCCACTTCGTTCGCCGCCCGGGTTCGCTCCGGGGACGGCCGGTCGACTTCAAGCTCCTGGGCCCGCTGACCGCCGCGCTCGACACATTTCGAATAGTCTGGATAGTCGGCTCGGTTCTCCTTCCGTGTCATTGCATTGTCTTTTCGGTCGAGGACGCCAGGCCAAGGCTTCGGTCGATGGCCGCAACCAACTGCGGAGGAGAGAACGGTTTGCGCAAGTAAGTTGTCGCGCCGCGCAGCATCGCCATGCCGAGGAAATCCTGATCGGGATCCAGCGAATTGCGCAGGCGGAAGCCGGACATTGCGATGATCGGCACCGCCGACTCACTTCGAATTTGCGTGATGGTGTCGAGTCCATTCATTCCCGGCATGAACAGATCGACCATCACGACGTCAAACTGAGACGCCTGGAGGGCGTGAATGCCGGCATGGGCGCGTGACGAAAGCGCTGTCTCGTAGTGCTGCCGGGCCAGGATGGCCTGAATTGCGGTACCGACGCAGGCATCGTCATCGATGACGAGAATTCGCGCCACCGCTTTAACGCGATGGGGCATCTGTTTAACGTCGTGCAGGTGTAACGCATCCATGGAGCGACCTCATGCAAAAAGAAGGTACGATGGGCTACTCGACAATATCGCGGCACGCGTTGCTTTGAACGTACGCCTGATTCGGCGCTGCACGCGATCGAAACGAAGCTAACGAACCTGATCCTGCACGCGCGTTAACTTCTGCCTGCGTATAAACACTGGTGCCGGCTCGAATTTCATTCAGCCCCAATATGCTTGTGCACGTTCGGGTGTATTCATCTTCACACTAGAATGATTACGCACACTCCCCGCCATACTCGACGCGCTCGCGCCACAACCAAACAAAGAGAATGTTGTCAACGCATCAGATTAACCTCGAAACCTGACTAACGATTAAGGTCTGACGCAGAAGCTTGGTGCAAAGGAACGAGGAGAGCACCATGCACGCCGATCAATTCGAAACCCGCCTGGCCAGGGTACGGCACCGCTTTGCAACCACGCTCGAGAGCAAGATCACAGAGGCAGTCGTCTCGGCCGACCACATGTCCCGCAGCGGTGACGGCGTTATCAAGCATGTCTCCGAATCCTACCGCCATTTGCACGGCATCTGCGGCATCGGGCCCACGGTCGGCTTCACCGCCACCGGCGAGGCTGCGCGCGCCGCCGAAGTGGCCTTGATGCAGGCATATCGCGAGAGCCGGGGGCTGACTCAAACAGAAGTTCTCAACCTCAAGAGGGCGCTTGAACGCTTGCGGGTTGCCGCCGCATCGGAACTCCGATTGATGTACCAGCGAGGGGGATAGGCGCGTTTCAAGGTTTTCGGCGACGGCATCCGCAAACGCCAAACGCGCCATGCTGGCGAACTCGGACTTGCGATAAGGCTTGGAAAACAGCATCACGCCGTGATCAAGCCGGCCGTCTTGCAGAGTCGCATTGGGCCAATAATTCGCGATGTGCCCGCACGCAAAGCGCATGACCGTGTGCTCGCGCTTTTTTGCCGATTAAAGTCGGTCTAGACTCTCGTAACGGCCGCAGAATTGCCGAGCGCCGACATGCAAATCGGCGTCATAACGAAACCCCGCGATTGCGATCGTCAGCGTTTGGACGGCCGGCAGACGAGATCGTTTCGGGTCACATGCGACCAAGTCGCGGATACTGTCGGATAGCGGTCAATACTTCGCGGCGACCGTGAAATCATATGGCCGCAAAACGCCAACCCTAGCGACAAGGCGCGCTATCGCGGCGCCGGCGGCCGAGAGCACGGCGACGTGCCGTTGCCCGAACTGGCTGGCCTCGCCGATCTCTTGTGCACCAAGGGACTAGAGGACAATGAGGACCTGATCCGCGGCATGCAGGAGCATTTCGGTCTGGGCCGGCTCGCGATCTCCACGCGGCAGCGCTTCGAGGCGGCGATAATCTCACGTGAACGATAGACCAAGAGTCGCCGCTCACTCACTGCAGCTAACGTGTCCTTGTCGTCGGCGAGGAGCCTACAGCCTTCACTCGGGACGATGGTCCGATGCATGATGGTTTTCGTCAGGCATTCTATTGAGCTCGGCGTCCTCGTTGAGGGGCCGCGCCGTGCCGTGCAAAGGCCGCCCGTCCTATCCCGCTCGCCCACGATGGATCTGGTTAGCGGCGCGCGCGTAATCGCGGCAATGAAACAGACCCAGAAGGGTGCGGCGAAGATCGTGGACGAGCTGACCCTGCCGGCAACATCGTTGCGCGCACTCACCCTCATCGTAACTGAGCTCGCGGTCGAGCCGACGCCGGAAGGCCTCGTCCTGCGGGAGCAGGCGCCGGGCATGCCGGTCGAGTCCATCTTGGCTAACTGGCGCAGCGCTGCTGGTACCCACGACCGTCCCCGAGACGAACTTCTTGGCGTCCGACCGTGGAAGCGCCGATGGCGGCGTGGCGATCGGTGGCAACAAAGGCAGGTGACCACCTGAGGCTGGTTGACCCGCTTAGAGCCCCGGGCTGGAAATCCGATATTTTTCCACCCCTCACAGGCAACCGTAAACCGATGGGATATAGAAGCTTCATGCAATTTTCTTGGCGATATGAGGCGCGCTGAATGACCGCTTTGCGCCAGAAGCGACCATTCGATAGGCAATAAGATTGGTGGTGATCTTGCTCCAGAAATTGCGCTGGACCAGCGTTTGCCTTTCTCACCTCCGAGCCGAACGCAGAGGTCGCTACTTTCGCCCATGCAGCTCCGCGTCTCAAAATTCAGTTCATCGGGTCCCGGGAATAAATCCGGGCACGCCGGTCTCCACCACTGCGTTGAATCTGACGCTCGTCGCGATGCGGTCGCGAATCTCCTGCATGGCGTCTTCAGGGAGGGCCGAAATGTCGAAGCTCTCCTGGATGCGCTGAGGTTTGGTCGAAGTGGTCAGGAAGGCAGTGCCGCGCTGTACGGCCCAGGCCAGGGCCACTTGAGCCGGTGTCTTGTGCACACGCTGCGCGATGGATGTAATCACTGGGTCGGCCAGTACGTTTGGCTCCATGGCGTGTCCCAACGCTGCAAACGCCTGCAGTACGATCCCCTGCTCTCGACAGAAGTCGAGCAGGTCCCATTCAGGGAGATACGGATGCGATTCGACCTGCACCATGGCGGGCCTGATCCGCGCGACCGCGACGATCTCGCGCAGCTTCTCCAGGGTAATGTCCGATAATCCGATCGACTTGCAGTGACCATCGTCGACGAGGCGCTCCAGCGCCCGCCATGTCTCCAGCAACGTAACCCCTGAATCGTAGATCACCCGACCGCGCTCGTCCCTCGGGTCCTGTTCGTCGCCGGGTCGAAAGGCAAAGGGCGTATGGATGATATAGCAATCGATATAGTCGAGTTGCAGCCGCCGGCGACTTGCGTCAAAGGCACGCTTGACCCGGTCGGGACGATGATTGGTGTTCCATAGCTTCGTGGTAACGAACAGGTCCTGGCGCTGAAGCGTCCCCGCCTTGAACGCTTCCTGCATCGCATCGCCGACCGCCTCTTCATTGCGGTAGCGTTCCGCACAATCAAAGTGTCGAAATCCCGCTTCCAGTGCAGCCCTGGCGGCCTGTTTGGTTACGAGAGGATCCGGAATGAGCGTGCCAAACCCGACAGCGGGAATTGTCCCAGATCCGTGGGTGGGAATCCTCGTATAACGAAGCGTATCGGATGTTGTCATGCTCATACTCCCTTGTTTAAGCCCGGCCGCCGCACATGCGGCGTCCGTCGAGCTCGACCGATCGAGATTGGTAGACGCGGTGTCATTTCACGGCTCCACGGTCATCAGCTGGCCGGCCGTGGCTTACGGAGAAAAAGCACAAGCGGGCTCACGACGAGCATGGCGAACATCAGGATCTCGAACTGGCCGATGACCGCGACGACAGCCGCCTGGTGGGTGACCATGCCATTGAGCGCGGCAAGGCCTGGCTTGGCGATCGAACCCGCGACATGCGCGGCGGTGCGGTAGGGCGTGAGGTCCTTGGCGAGCGCGACGTGCATGGCCTGGGCGTTGCCGTAGAAGAATATCTGGACCACCGCGATGCCGATCGTGCTGCCATAGAGGCGCGACAGGTTGATAAGCGCGCTGCCTTCCGGGCGGAGCTTCGGATCGAGCGTACCGAACGCGGCCTTGGCGAGCGCCGGAACCACCATGCCGAGACCCGCACCCTGAAGCAGGCCGGCCTCGGCCACCGGCCGCCAATCCATCGCAGGTGAATAGCCAAGCATCAGCCAATTGGCGTAGACCACCAGCGCCATTCCACCGATCAGGAACAGCCGGTAGTCGACTTGCGGAACCAGGCTCATCAGTACCACCCCTCCCACGAGCGTCACGCCGCGCGGGATCGTCATGTAGCCGGTGGTGTCGACTGGATAGTTGAGCAATTCCTCCAGCATCGGCGAGGTCAAAGCCAAAGTCGGCAATAGGACAAAGCCGACGGCGAAGGAGATCACCGTCGAGAGGACGAGATTGCGATCCCTAAACAGCGCCGTACGGAGAAAATGCTCCTTCGTCGTCATGACATGCACGATGAAAAGATAGAATCCCAGGATCGAGGCGACCGCTTCGATCCAGATTTCCGCGGAGGCGAACCATTCCATGCGCTCGCCGCGGTCGAGCATCATTTGCAGGCCGATCATGCCGAGGGAGAAGGTCGCTAGGCCGAAGAAGTCAAAGGGCTGGTTACGCTCCGCCTTCTTCTCGCGGAGACAAAACGCCATCGCCAGAAAGATGAACGCCGTCATCGGAACGCTGAAGTAGAAGATCGAGCGCCAGCCGAGATATTCACTGAACCAGCCGCCGATGCTCGCTCCGGTGCTGATTCCGAGCAGGGAGCACACGGTCCATGCCAGGCTCATGCGGGCATGTCTCGCCGGTGGCTGCGCATCGAGCAGGATCGCCAGCGAAAGCGGAGCGAACGGGCCGCTCGCAGCTCCCTGGACGATCCGAGCGAGCACGAACTGGACGGACGTTGTTGCCAGCGTGTCAAGCATAAGACCAAGCGCGAAGACGAATTGATAATCCGTCTTCCGGCCATAGCGTGCCGCAAGCCAGTTCGTCATCGACATGGCCACGGCGCTCGCCGCGATATAGGAGGAAAACACCCACCCGACCTCGTCATCGGCCATCGAGAGTGTCCCCTGGATATGCGGCAGGGCCGCATTCGGCAGCGAGATGTTGACGGCCTGCATGTAGGTCGCCATGAGAGCCGCGAGCGAGATTGTGCGATGACCGTCGGCTACAACGGTCGATGGAAGGGCGGCACTCATTTGACCTCCGTCGCGAACGCGGGCTGGAGTAAATGGCGCCAGGTGCCGCGATAGCCGGTATCGACCCGCGCAGTGACACTGATACCCGAGAACAGCGGCCGATTCGGATCGGCATCATCAAGCTCAAGACGTACCGGACGCTGGACGACCTTGACCCAATTCCCGGTCGCATTCTCGGGCGGCAGGACCGAGAAATCCGAGCCCGTGCCAGGACTCATGCTGACGATATGCGCCCTGAATGTACGATCCGGATAAGCGTCAACGTCGATCGTGGCCTCCTGCCCCGGACGCATATGGGTCAAGCCGGTTTCACGGAAATTCGCCTCGATCCAGATGCGTCGGCTCGACACCAGCGAGAACACGGGTGCACCCGCATTGACGAAGCCACCGATCTGGAGGTCATCGACTCTTGTCACGATACCGTCGTCGGGAGCCGTCACCGTCGCATAAGAGAGGTCGAGCCGCGCACGGTCTAGCTGGGCCTTGGCCGCGCGAACCGTCGGATGGCGATTGACATCGATATCCGGATCGCCATCCAAAGCTACAATCGTGCTGGCGATCTGCTGCTCGATCGATGATATGCGCTGGCGGGAAACCTTGAGGTTGGTCTCGGCTCGCTCATAGACCGCGCGCGGGGTGAAATCGGAGGCGACCAGCATTTTCTTGCGGTCATATTCGCGCTCGTCAAAAGCAGCGGATTCCTTGGCTGATTGCAGTTCGGCCTGCTGTTGGCGGTAGGTCGCTTTGAGCCCGTCGATCTGAAGGCGCGCGCTGCCGAGCCGCGCCTCTGCCTGATCGACTGCAATCTGATAGGGCTCCGGATCGATCCGAAACAGGACCTGGCCCTGCCGGACGCGCTCATTGTCCCGCACGGCGATTTCAACCGCCTGGCCGGCAACCCGGGCGTTGACCGTTATCTTCGCCGCGCGAACGAACGCGTTGTCGGTCGAGACGTAAGGCTCCTGAGCAAGATACACGGCGGCGCCGAATACGGCCACCACGATTGGCACCACGAGCATCAGGCGCCGACGCAGCCACTCCCCGACTTCCTTTCCGGGGATCGTGGCAACGCGACCGGATGCCGGGCCATCGACAACTCCATCAAATTGCGTTTCCACCGCAGACTGCGCCGTTGCACCGACCAAACGAGTCGACGCCTCGCTCTCGCGGAACTCCTTGCGGTCGCCCAACCAGCCGGCGAATGCCGAAAAATCTAGCCGCATCGAAAGTCCTTTCTTCCATCCTATTTTGTAACGATTAATACAAATATGGTATTCCGACGCGACAATCAAGGATCTTCCCTATTGAATTTTGTAGCGCTCTATACAAATATGATTCGCACAGGCGACAACCAAGGTTTTCCCGACATGGCACGAAAAAAGAGCGAAACGGCACCAGCGCGTCGTGGGCGGCCCCGCGCCTATGACACGGAGGCAGCGCTCAAGCAGGTCACGGAGACCTTCTGGAGGACCGGCTATTCAGGCACTTCCCTGGACAAGATCGTCGCCGCGACTGGCATGAACCCACCGAGCCTTTATGCGGCGTTCGGTAACAAGCACACGCTCTATCTCGAGGCGCTCGCGCGTTATTGGGAGCTCAGTCTGGCCGCGACGCGTGAGGCTCTTGCGGAGGACCGTCCCTTGCACGAAGCGCTGACGCTTGCCTACGAAGCGGCGTTATCCATCTATTTTTCGGGTAAAGGACACGCACGCGGCTGCTTTGTGATCGGGACCGCGGTAGCTGAGGCCGTCGAGGATGCTGCGATCCGAAACAGTGTTGCGGCGGGACTGCGTATGATTGACGCCGATTTTGAAGCCCGTTTCCGCACGGCGCTTGAGAGAGGCGAACTGAAGCACGGTGCCGATCCCGCGGCGCTTGCGATCCTCGCGTCCGCCACAATGCATACCATCGCCATCCGCGCCCGTGCCGGCGCTCGCCGTGTCGAACTGAGGGAGATTGCCCGGAAGGCGGTGAGCGTGATCTGCGGATGCCGGCCAGAGGCAGGCTGAGCCGCAACGCATTCTCACGTTTCGGACGGGCACAGATGAGGTCAATGCCGACCCCATCAACCTCAGCAGGCCTCGCCGCACGCTTGTTCAATTGGGGTGACGTCATAGGGACACTCTCCCGGTCACTGTAAAATCTCTAATGTGCGCCGCCGGCGTCGAGGCGATCGGGCTTCTTGAGCAGAAGGCCCGCCAGCAGCGCGACGATCAGCGCCGCGCCGAGCACGTAGAAGGTGTCACTGAAGGCGAGGATGAAAGCCTGCTTCTGCACCATCTTGCCGATCGCAACATCGGCACGATGCACAGCGTCAACGCGGTCGATCACGCCGTGGTTCGTGAAATATTGCGTGAGCTGTTCGATCCGCGTCCGGGTCGCCTGTTCGAACAGCGAAACCGACTGCATCAGAACGTTGGAATGATACTGCTCGCGCTTGGTCACCAATGTCTGCAGTGCGGCAATTCCGATGGCGCCGCCGAGGTTGCGCATCATGTTGAACAGCGCGGACGCGGACTCGGCATTCTCCGTCTCGATTCCGGCAGTTGCGACCGCCGAGAGCGGAGCGAACACAAGGGCCTGTCCAATGGCCCGGACAACGTTCGGCCAAAGCAGTTGATCAGCGGCATAGTCGTTGGTCATGTAGATGTTCATGAAGTTGGAAGCAGCGAACAGCGCAAAGCCAATGCCGATCACGATGCGCGCATCGACGCGCTTCATCAGCTGCGGCACCAGCGGGATCAGCACAAGTTGCGGCAGCCCGGTCCATGCGAGCACCATACCGATCTGTTCGGAATTGTACCCTTGGATGCGGGCGAGATAGACCGGCAGAATGTAGACTGAACCATACAAGGCAACGCCAAGCAGGAAGTTCGCGAGAACGCCGAAGCCGAAATTACGACGGAACAACAGGCGAAGGTTCAACAGCGGTTTGCTGCTCGTCAGTTCGATGACGACAAACAGCGGCAGCGCGATCGCGGCAATGATGGCGAAGCGAACGATGAAGGGCGAACCGAACCAGTCATCCTTGTTGCCCTCTTCCAGCACGGTCTGCAGCGCCGAGAGCCCGATCGCCATGGTGAGGATGCCCGGCCAGTCGCCGTCGCGCAGCAGCGACAGCTTCATCGGACTTGCTTCGAGTGAGAAGTAGAGCATGCCGATCATGATCGCGCCAGGCACAGTATTGACATAGAAGATGTATTCCCAGCCGAAATTCTCGGTGAGATAGCCGCCGATGGTCGGGCCGATCGCCGGCGCGAAGGTTGCGGAGAGCGCAAACAGCGCAAGGCCGATCGGCTGCTTCGCCTTCGGCAACAAGGTGATTATCAGCGTGAACGC
>DATHHQ010000358.1:0-4288 GCA_035490095.1 Bradyrhizobium sp. | reverse complement strand
GCCGCGCAGGGTCCAATTGCGGCCTCCTGCCCGGCTGTTGAACTCCAGAATCTGGACGTTGTATCCGGCCTTGCGCAACTCCAGCGCGGCCGTCATGCCGGCAAGCCCGGCGCCGAGGATAAGAACGGAAGCGCCCTTCGGATCGCCGTCGAGCTTGATCGGACCTTTGTATCCGGAGTCGGACGCAAACCCCAGACTGGTCATCGCATGATACATGGCGGCGCTGCCGGAAACCGCTCCGATCAGAGACAGCAGATCACGCCGGCTAACGGTTACACGCTCGTTTGACATCGTTACTCATTACCCGCGATTTCGCCCTGCAAGTCATCAAATCCAAGTGTCAGGACACCGACTCGGAATTCGACCCACCCGCAATCGAATTCGGAAAGTGCTGGCCACAAATCCGGCGCGTAAGGCTGCGCTGCATAATTTCGCGGCGGTTGTTCAAGCCTGCCTAAAGCGGGGGCAAAGCGTTTCAACATACTAAAAATCAATAGCTTTTTGTCGTCCGATTGATGGCACACAAGTGCGTGTGACGCTGCGTGGTGAAGAAATACGTCGAACCGGCCCTGGCGATGAAGTAGGCTCGCAAGCTTCGCGGCGCGCGCGTTTGACCACCACACTGCCTTTTCACGCGAGACTCTTGTCAGGACTTTCCGACATGTCAGATGCAAACGCACGCTCCGCTGGCAATTCCGGCGCCGGGGTTCTCGAATTGTTGCGCCTGTTCAAGGGCAATGACGCTGCCGCGGATCAGTACGCAACCAGTTGTCGCAAAAAGGCCTTGGCCGTCGAGCCTGTGCTCAAGGCTTTCGAATATCTCCCCTTGGATGTTGCGCGCAAACCGGGGCTACTGTCGGGCATTCCGGTGGGAATCAAGGACATCATCGCAACCGCCGATATGCCGACCACGAACGGATCTCCAATCTACCGGGATCACGTTCCCGACGCCGATGCGTGGATCGTCGAACGGCTGCGCAATCTCGGCGCGACGATTTTTGGCAAAACTGTTTCGACGGAATTTGCCTGGCGTCACCCCGGGCCGACGGTCAATCCATGGAATCAAAAGCACACGCCGGGCGGTTCGTCATCCGGTTCCGCCGCATCCGTCGCGGCTGGAATCATTCCGCTGGCATTAGGCACGCAAACGCTGGGCTCTATCATCAGGCCGGCTGCGTTCAATGGTGTCGTCGGCTTCAAACCCAGTTTCGGCGCGATCCCTCGCACCGGCGTGCACCCGCTTAGCCCATCGTTCGATCACGTCGGATTTTTCGCGCGCTGTGTTGATGACGTCGCCTACGCATTGTCCCTGCTTGGCGGCGCCAGTGACAGCGATATCCAGGGCCGGCCAGTCCCGGCATTTCAGGTTTCCATCGAACAGGGATTGTCGCCGCTGGCAGCGCCGCGCCTCGCCATCGTGCGTTTTGCAAAATGGCCGAAGGCCGAACGCGAACAGCAACGGCTATTCGATGCGGCGGTCGTGAAATCGCGCGACGCCGGTGCAACGCTGGAGGAACTGGAGCTACCGGAACTCGACCGGTCCAACTGGAGTACGATCAACACCATCCTTGCCAGCGAAGCCGCCTTGATTTTCGGCCACCTCGTGGAACGCTATCCGGATCGTACCAGCAATCACTTGAAGGACCTCGTTCGAACCGGGAAAGCCCACACCGCTTATGACTATCTCGCCGCCAAGGCGCTGCAGGAAGAGCTACGATCAGCCATCTCCTCGCAACTATTGGGCTTCGACGCCGTGCTGACGCTGCCGGCATTCGGCGAAGCGCCGGAAGGCTTGGGCTATACCGGCGATGCGGAATATTGTGCGCCCTGGACCTTGCTGGGCACGCCCGCCGTGTCGCTGCCGGCCGGGTTCGGCAAGAACGGTCTTCCGCTTGGCCTCCAGATCGTCGGCGCGTATCGACAGGATTATCGAACGCTTCGGGTGGCGAAATGGATCGAGAGCGTTTTGAAGTTTGATCCGGGTATTCCGAGGGTTCATCCGACAGAAGTCTGAAGCCCTGGTCAGCCTCGGGTTTTTCCTCGCAATTTGCATCCTACTGGGATAACTCACGGCGGCGTTGAAACAATGCATGCGAGCCGAGCAGATGACCGCCGCACGTCCGCAAAGACGACAAGCTTTCACCAAGGATTCGCTCGGGATGGCGGGCGCGGTGCGCGACCTCGCCGCCGTGCTGGCCGTAACGATCATGTTCGTCTTGGCGCTGTCCGGCATTGCCGTGGCCGAACCTGGCTATTCCTTCGATACCACGCCGGGCAAGCTGCCGAAGGCTGTTATTCCCCTCCACTATGCGATCGAACTCACGCCCGACCTCGAGAACCTGAGGCTCGCGGGCGTCGAGATCGTGGACGTCGAGGTGCGCGAGCCCACGGCACGGCTCGTCCTCAACGCGGTCGACATGACGTTCGGCGCCGCCAGCATCGACGACGACGCGCAGCGCGCCGACATCGTGCTTGATGCCGCCGCCGAGACCGCGACGCTTACCTTTCCGAAACTGCTCGCGGTGGGCTCGCACCGGCTGCGCATTGGCTTCATGGCACGGATCAACGCGTTCGGCCGCGGCCTCTTCTATGTCGATTACCCGACCGACAATGGCATGAAGCGGATGCTCTCGAGCAAACTCGAGCCCGCCGACGCGCGACGGATCTTTCCGTGCTGGGACGAGCCCGCCTTCAAGGCGACCTTTGCGCTGACGGTCACGGTGCCGTCCGCGTTCATGGCGGTGGGCAACATGCCGGTGGTGCGCGAGGATCTGGTCGCGCCGAACCTGAAGCAGGTCGCCTTCGCGCCGACGCCGAAAATGTCGAGCTACCTGTTCGTGCTCACCGTGGGCGAGCTTGAGCGGCTCACGGCGGAGGCGGATGGCGTAACAGTCGGCGTGGTCACGTCGGCGGGCAAAAGTGCCAAGGGACGTTTTGCGCTCGACAACGCGGTCAAGCTGCTGGCCTATTACAACGATTATTTCGGCGTGAAATATCCGCTGCCCAAACTGGACCTGATCGCGGTGCCGGGCGGGTTTGGCGGCGCCATGGAGAACTGGGGCGGCATCACCTTTTTCGAGAGCCGGCTGCTGTTCGACCCGTCCACCAATTCGGATACGGCGCGGCGTGGCATCTTCACCATTTTAGCGCATGAAATGGCGCATCAATGGTTCGGCGATCTCGTCACCATGGGCTGGTGGGACAACCTCTGGCTCAACGAGGGCTTTGCCAGCTGGATGCAGGTGAAGGCCGCGGAGCATTTCTATCCGCAATGGCAGACCTGGCTCAACAGCAACGGCCAAAAGCAGTTCGCCATGACGCTCGACGCGCGGCGCACCTCGCATCCGATCCAGCAGCCGGTCGCGGACGACAGCGAGGCCACGGCGGCGTTCGACGGCATTACCTACAACAAGGGCCAGGCGCTGATCCGCATGCTGGAGACCTATCTCGGCGACGAGGTGTTTCGCGATGGCATCCGCAAATACATCGCCGCGCACGCCTATGGCAGCGCCACCACAGCCGATCTCTGGCAGGCGCTCGAAAGTGCTGCGGGCAAGCCGGTGACGGGCATTGCCGCATCTTTCACCGAGCAGGTCGGCGTGCCGCTGATAACAGTCGAGACCAGCTGCAGCGGCGATATGCAGCGCATGGCGCTGCGGCAGGATCGATTTGTGATCGCTCCGGCTCGATCCGCCGCCGCGAGCAGCGAAGGCACAGGCCGGTCACCTCGAACCTGGCAAATCCCGATCGCCGTCGGGCCGCTGCGCGCGACGCCACCAGCGGAAATCCTGCTGGCCGAGGGCAGCACCGACATCGCGGCAGGATCCTGCGGCGAGGCCGTGAAGGTCAATCTCGGCGACGTCGGCTATTACCGGGTCGAATACGGTCCCAACAGCTGGGCAGCCCTGACCAAATCGCTGGCACTGATGACGCCGAGTGATCGCCTCAACTTCGTCGCCGACAGCTGGGCGTTGGTGCAAGCCGGCCGCGCCGAGCCGCCGTCTTATCTCGCGCTGATCGAGGCGATCGGCGTCGATGACCACCGCGCCGTGTGGGACCAGGTGATCAGTAGCCTGAACAGGCTCAATCGTCTGGCGCTCGATCGTGCCGAACGCCCGGCGCTGCAGGGCTATGCACGAGCAAGATTGCGCCCGCTGTTCGACCGGTTGGGCTGGGACGGCAGCGGCTCAGGCGACGACGACGATACCTTGCTGCGTTCCAGCTTGATCTGGGCGCTTGGCGAATTGGGCGACGAGGACATCCTGGCCGAGGCCAGGCGTCGGTTCGC
>DATHHQ010000357.1:0-2418 GCA_035490095.1 Bradyrhizobium sp. | reverse complement strand
CAGGATCATGCCGTAGCGATGGCTGATCTGCACCACGCGGGTGTGGTCGCCCTTGTACTGCGCCTCGCGGATCACATCGGCCCACCAGCTCGCCATGGTGTAGAGCACGCCGATGGTGCCGATGCCGAAAATGATCGGCGCCGCCGCGAACGAATGATGCATCCAGGTGATCGCGCCGACCGCCATGATGAAGGCCGAGACCGAGCCGACGATCGGCCACGGGCTCGGATCGACGAGGTGGTAATCGTGGTGCTTGACTTGCGCCGTAGCCATTGCGGTCTCTCCGTTAGCGGTGCCGTGCTATTCGGCACGTATTCGTCTCAAAATCAAATCCCGAAGATCTTGCGATCACAGGCTTCCCTTGCGTTTGTCCGGCTCGCTCGCCGCCAGCGGTTTCGGCGCCGGCTCGCGGACGGGATAGAACGTATAGGACAGCGTGATGGTGTTGAGCCCGTCATTATCGTTGTTCGCGACCAGCGCGGGATCGACATAGAACACCACCGGCATCTCGCGTTTTTCGCCGGGATCCATGGTCTGTTCGGTGAAACAGAAGCAGTTGATCTTCTGGAAATACGCCCCGACCGTCAGCGGCGCCACATTATAGGCTGCCTGCCCGACCGTGGTCCGCGCCGATTGATTGGTCACGGTATAGAATACGGTGACGACTTCGCCGATTCTCACCTCGATTTCGGTCTGCTCCGGCTCGAACTTCCACGGCAGTCCGGGCGCGACATTGGCATCGAAGCGCACCGCGATCTTGCGCGCCAGCGGCGCGCCTGCCGGTGCCGCGGTCGCGACCTGGGTGGTGCCGTTGAAGCCGGTGGCGCGGCAGAACCAGTTGTAAAACGGCACGGCCGCGTAGGATGCGCCGACCATCAGCACCACGACCAGGCCGCAGATCGCGGCCACTGCGGCATCGCGACCAAGACGCGCAACTGGCTCTCGGCGCGTGGCTGCCTTCTGGTTCGTGGTCGGCACTTGCGGCATCGTCTCCATATCGATCACATCGGCCGCACTAGTACGCCCGGCCCCTTGACCATGGTGACCGCGAAAAACAGCACCACCAGCACGCCGAGCGCCAGCGCGATGGCGATCGAACGCTCGCGGCGGCTTTTCTTCTGCGCCTCGGTGAGGACGATTCCATCTGGTTCACGGTTGTCGGCCATTGCCCTCGCCATGCGCCCCCTACCAGATCGATGGCGCGAGGGCGTGGGCGACGACCTCGAGCAGCAGGACCGCGAACAGCGCAAACAGATAAAGGATCGAGAACGCAAACAGTTTGCGCGTCGCGCGTAGCGCCTGGCTGCCTTCGCGGCGGCGGTAGACGTTGATGGCGAGCGCCAGCATGCTGCCGCCGAGAACCAGCGAGGTCAGGCCATAGACCGCGTCGAAATAGCCGAGCGGCCACGGTGCGAATGCGACCGCGACCAGCACCACGGTATACAGCAGGATCTGCAGCCGCGTCGCGTCGGGGCCGGCGACGACGGGCAGCATCGGCACCCCGGCGCGCGCATAGTCGTCGCTGCGAAACAGCGCCAGCGCCCAGAAATGCGGCGGGGTCCAGAAGAAGATGATCAGGAACAGCAGCAGCGGCTCCATCGACAGCGAGCCGGTCGCCGCCACCCACGCCACCACCGGCGGCAGCGCGCCGGCGGCGCCGCCGATCACGATGTTCTGCGCGGTCCAGCGCTTCAGCGCCATGGTGTAGATCACGACGTAGAAGAAGATCGTAAACGCCAGCAACGCGCCCGCGAACCAGTTGACCAGGATGCCGAGCGTCATCACCGAGAAGAACGCCAGCGTCATACCGAACGTCAGCGCTTCGGCACGCGTGATGCGTCCGCGCGGGATCGGCCGGTTGGCGGTACGCGACATCAGCGCGTCGATATCGCTCTCGTACCACATGTTCAGCGCGCCCGAAGCGCCGGCACCGACCGCGATGCAAAGGATCGAGGTGAATGCCAGCACCGGATGGACGTGGCCCGGCGCGATCATGAGGCCAACCAGCGCGGTAAAGATCACCAGCGACATTACCCGCGGCTTCAACAGCGCGATGTAGTCGGCGACATCGGCCTCCGAAATCCGGGGCGACAGCTCGATGGCGTTGTGATCGACAACCGACAAGATTGGTCTCGCTTCCTTAAGGGCGCGGCACCCTGGAGGTGCCGCGCAGCCGCATCACTGCACGCGCGGCAGCACTTCGAACTGATGGAACGGCGGCGGCGACGGCAGCGTCCATTCCAGCGTGGTGGCGCCGGCACCCCACGGATTGGCGGTGGCCTGCTGCTTGCGCATGAACGCGTCGATCACACCGTAGATGAAGATCAGCACGCCGAACCCGGAAATGTAGGAGCCGATCGAGGACACCAGGTTCCAGCCGGCGAACGCGTCGGGATAATCGACGTAGCGGCGCGGCAT
>DATHHQ010000356.1:0-14415 GCA_035490095.1 Bradyrhizobium sp. | reverse complement strand
GCTTGCGGACGGTGAAGTCGTGTGGTCCTGACGCCTCGACGCTGGCGTCAAGTCTTGCGGAGGCTCGTTCGGCTCAACCGGGCTGGACAAAACCTTCAATCCGCGAGGCGACGGTGGCAAAAGAGCCCGATCGCCGGGGAGCACGAAGGAAACCGTTAAAACCATTGCGTGCGGGGACGCCGGGTGATTCCGGGTACTCGTTGTTACTCGTGTGCGTTCTACCACTACCAAGTGCACACGAGGCTGCGGGTGCCACGGGCATCCGGCGTTCTCTTTGGGCGGAAGAGCTAAACAACGCCTCGGGCGCTTCGCGTCGCGGGGACGAACGTGTGTCTGATGGATAAGAGCACGCCACACTCTCAGCCGTCATCGCCCGCGAAAGCGGGCGATCCAGTATTCCGAGGTGTTAGTGATGGAATCGAAAAGCTGCGGCGTACTGGATACTCCGCTGGAGCCTGTCATCGGGCTCGCCGAAGGCGAGACCCCGTGGCGGAGTATGACGATCTTTGCGAGGAGCGGCTTGTCCCGCCGCAGCTCAACGAGCGACTGCGTCTGCTGTAGCTCGCAGAGCCGAAGGCGGAAGGCGGAAGCGACCAAGCAATCCGCACTTGCTCTCTTGGCTTCGCGGGCGCGATGAAATCGAGAGGCGCCGTTATGGAACCCTGATGCGCTCTCAACCCGCCCGATCTTGAATTACTGCAACGAGCTTCGCATCTTTCGCATGAGAAAAAACTGAACTGAACGCAAGCGATGGCATTTGTTGTCCAGGGGGCCTGAGGCTGGCCGCGTCGGCACACCCGCGCGCATCACCTTCGGAACGCCTGGCTTCGGTAAAGGAATCTCTCATGACGCCCCGTGCAGACTTCGCCAGTCAGGACTACTTCCGCAACCCCGGTGCCGGGATCGAAAAGCTGCGTACCCTGGGTCCGGTCGTGGAAGTGCGTTTCCCGATCATCGGCAAGCTGTGGACGACGACGACCCAGGCGCTTGGCGATCAGGTGCTGAAGGACACCGCGACGTTCACCATGCGCAAGGAGAACGGCGACGTGGCCGGATTGCAATGGTGGATGCCGGGCATCGTGCGCACGCTTGCCACCAGCATGCTGTCGATGGACGAGCCCGATCACAAGCGGCTGCGCGACATCGTGGACGAGGCGTTTCGCCGCCGCGCGGTGCTCGACATGGAGCCGCATATTCAGGCCATGGGTGACGAACTCGCCGATCAACTGTTCGCAGAAGGCAGCCCCGCCGATCTCGTCGAGCGCTATGCGCGCAAGCTGCCGCTGTCGGTGATCTGCGAACTGCTCGGGCTCCCGCTGGCCGACCGGGCGAAATTCACAGCCTGGGCCGGCGGCTTCACGCGCTTCACCGGCCCGCTCGGGTTCCTCGGCATGATCCCGAAGATGCTGGCGATGAAGCGTTACATCGAACAGCATCTCGAGACCGTTCGCCGGCAGGGTGGTGAAGGGTTGATCGCCGAGATCGTGCGTGTCGAGAAGGACGGCGGGCAAATCAGCCGCAACGAAATCGTCGCCATGGTGTTCCTGTTGCTGTTTGCCGGGCACGAGACCACGACGCACCTGATCAGCGGTTCGGTATTCGAGCTCTTGAAGAACCCCGATCTTCGCGACTGGCTCGAAGAAGACTGGAGCCGCGTCGATCTGGCGGTGGAGGAATTTCTGCGGTTCATCACGCCGGTGCAATTCACCAAACCCCGCTACGTCCGCAAGGATATTGAACTCGGCGGAGTCAGGCTTGCGAAGGGCGACAAGATCATGGTCATGCTGGCAGCGGCAAACATGGACCCTCGGGCCAATCCCCATCCGGACCGGCTCGATCTGCAACGCAAGCCGAACCGGCATATCGCCTTCGGCACCGGAATCCATTTCTGCCTTGGCCATCAACTCGCGCGTATCGAAGGCCGATGCGCGCTGAAATCTCTATTCCGGCGCTGGCCCGCGCTGACGCTCGCGGTCGATCAATCGGAAATCACATGGCGCAAACGGGCCGGCCTCAAGGCGATCGACCGCCTGCCGGTCGCGCCGGGAAGCTGAGATCGCGGACGGGCGGCCAACGTCCAGGTCGACTGGACGGTACAGTACAACCTGCGCGGCGCGACAGATTTTAGCCACAACCATGGTGGCTTCAGTGCCACGATTGTTGCCGGCTCGCAACACTTAGCGAACATTTGGGCCAACACCGGCCTGGCTATTGCCTGCGCCGCTTTTTAGCCACACCCCTCCGTGACATCATATGTAGGAAAAAATTGCCGTGGCACTCGCGAAGGCGATGGGGAAATTCAGGGTTTCCCCGGAACCGAAGTGTGTAGCTGGGGAAACAGGTTAGCAATGGACGTTAAGACCAACATCAAGCAGCGGTTGCCGAGCCGGCACGTGACGGAGGGGCCGGAACGGGCGCCCCATCGCTCGTATCTTTATGCCATGGGGCTGACCAGCCAGCAGATCCACCAGCCGTTCGTCGGCGTGGCGTCGTGCTGGAACGAGGCTGCGCCCTGCAACATCTCGCTGATGCGTCAAGCCCAGGCGGTCAAGAAGGGCGTCGCGTCCGCCGGCGGCACCCCGCGCGAATTCTGCACCATCACCGTGACCGATGGCATTGCGATGGGCCATGACGGCATGCGCTCGTCGTTGCCATCCAGGGAATGCATCGCCGATTCCGTCGAGCTGACCATGCGGGGCCACGCCTACGACGCGCTGGTCGGTCTTGCCGGCTGCGACAAGTCGCTGCCCGGAATGATGATGGCGATGGTCCGGCTCAATGTGCCGTCGATCTTCATCTATGGCGGTTCGATTCTTCCCGGCAATTTCCGTGGCCAACAGGTCACAGTGCAGGACATGTTCGAGGCGGTCGGCAAGCATTCGGTCGGCGAGATGTCCGACGCCGATCTCGACGAAATCGAGCGCGTCGCTTGCCCATCAGCCGGCGCGTGCGGCGCACAATTCACCGCCAACACCATGGCGACGGTGTCCGAGGCCATTGGGCTCGCGCTGCCCTATTCGGCCGGAGCGCCGGCGCCTTACGAAATCCGTGACGCATTCTGCACGACCGCGGGCGAAAAGGTCATGGAACTGATCGCTCAGAATATCCGCCCGCGCGACATCGTCACGCGCCGGGCATTGGAGAACGCGGCGGCCGTGGTCGCCGCATCCGGTGGGTCGACCAATGCTGCGCTGCACTTGCCGGCGATCGCGCACGAATGCGGAATCAAATTCGACCTGTTCGATGTCGCCGAAATCTTCAAAAAGACACCGTATGTCGCGGATTTGAAACCGGGTGGTCGCTATGTTGCCAAAGACATGTTCGAGGTTGGCGGCATACCGCTTTTGATGAAAACGTTGCTCGATAACGGCCATTTGCACGGCGACTGCCTTACGGTCACGGGCCGTACGATCGCCGAAAACCTCAAGAGTGTGAAATGGAATCCGCACCAGGATGTGGTGCGGTCTGCCGACAAACCGATCACCGTCACAGGCGGCGTGGTTGGCTTGAAGGGGAATCTTGCGCCCGAGGGCGCGATCGTGAAGGTCGCGGGTATGTCGAAGTTGAAATTTACCGGTCCTGCCCGCTGCTTTGATTGCGAAGAGGATGCCTTCGAGTCGGTCCAGAAGAAGACCTACAAAGAGGGTGAAGTCATCGTGATTCGCTATGAAGGGCCGCGCGGCGGTCCCGGCATGCGCGAAATGCTCTCGACCACGGCAGCACTGACCGGGCAGGGCATGGGCGGCAAGATCGCGCTCATCACCGACGGCCGGTTCTCCGGCGCGACCCGCGGGTTCTGCATCGGCCATGTCGGGCCGGAAGCGGCCATAGGCGGACCGATCGCGCTGCTGCAGGACGGCGATATCATCGAAATCGACGCCGATGTCGGGACACTTGACGTAAAATTGACCGACACGGAGCTTGCCGAACGCAAGACCAAATGGAAGCCGCGCCCGACCAACCATACGTCAGGTGCGCTGTGGAAATATGCCCAGCAGGTTGGGCCGGCGGTGGATGGCGCCGTTACCCATCCGGGCGGGGAGCATGAGAAACAGTGCTATGCGGATATTTAAGGGTGCCATTTTTGCATTGATTTTGGGGGCCACACCCGTGGCTGCCCCACTATTTGCGTTCGACGGCGCACCGGCTAACACCGATGCGACGCTTTCCGGGCAGGCTGGGGCTGTGGCCGCGTTGAAGAAGGCGGTTCCACCGTCGTCGACAGCTGACAGCTCGCTGACCTCGCTGCAATACGCCGCAGAGGGCGGCCATCCGGTAGCGCAATGGAAATTGGGGCGGATGTACGCCAATGGCGATGGCGTCACCCAGGACGATCTTCGGGCCTTCGAGTATTTCAGCCGCATTGCCAACGCGCACGCGGAAGACAGCCCGTCGGCGCCGCAGGCTACGATCGTCGCCAACGCCTTTGTGGCGCTGGGGCGGTATTACCTCAGCGGCATTCCCAACTCGAAGATCAAATCGGATCCGGAGCGGGCAAGGGAGATGTTCTCTTACGCCGCATCGTATTTCGGCAATGCCGATGCGCAATATGATCTGGCCCGGCTCTATCTCAGGGGCGTCGGCTCGTCGCGGGACGACTTCCGCTATGGCGCGCGCTGGCTTGGCCTTGCCGCCCAGAAGGGCCAGCATCAGGCACAGGCCATGCTCGGTCAGATGCTGTTCAACGGCGACCAGCTGCCGCGTCAGGCCGCCCGCGGGCTGATGTGGCTGACGCTGGCGCGCGATAGCGCCGCGCCGGACGAGACCTGGATCAAGGAGAGCTACAGCAAGGCGATCGCCAAGGCATCCGACGAAGACCGTGCGATGGCGCTGCAGATGCTCGAGCACTGGGTGCAGGGCCGCAAGGATTGATCCGCGTCCCGCAGGGTTGGGCACGGCGAAAGCGTGCCCACCCGGCAAACGGTTTATTGCGCCATCTCCAGGTCGAGGTCGATCCACACCGGGACGTGGTCCGACGGTTTTTCCCAGGCGCGCACGTAACTATCGATTCCCACATCGATCAGCCGGTCGCTGGCCTGCGGCGACAGCAAGAGATGATCGATGCGCAGGCCATGGTTTTTCTGCCAGGCGCCCGCCTGATAATCCCAGAATGTGTACTGCCCCGGGGCGTCGGTGACGGCACGCAGCGCGTCCGTGAGCCCAAGGCCGAGCAGCGACTGAAAGCTTTCGCGGGTGGCGGGGCGGAACAGGGCGTCGTTGACCCAGGCCGCCGGATTGTGGACGTCCTGCGCCGCCGGAATGACGTTAAAATCCCCGGCCAGCACCAGTGGCTCCTCGGTTTTCAGCCGTTGTTTCGAATATTCAAGAAGTCGTGACATCCATTTGAGTTTATACGGATATTTCTCGGTCTCCGGCGGGTTGCCATTGGGCAGATAGAGGCACGCGATCCGCACCGCGCCATGCTTGAGCGTGACCACGCCTTCCAGAAACCGGGCGTGGACGTCTTCATCGTCCCCACCGAGGCGCGACGTGGTTTCCTCGAACGGCAGTTTCGACAGCAGTGCGACACCGTTGAAGGTTTTCTGACCGTGAGTGACCACGTTATAACCGAGTGCCTCGACCGCCTCCCGGGGAAACGCCTCATCGACGCACTTGATTTCCTGAAGGCAGACAATGTCGGGGGCGCAATCCTTGAGCCAGGTCAGCAGGTGGTCGAGCCGCTGTCGGATCGAATTGACGTTCCAGGTGGCAATACGCATGAAAAGGTCCCCGATTGGTAACCACAAAATTTAGCTTCAGTGGCATACCATGCGTGGCAGGGCTGTGATAACCGTTTAGAAATAAGGCGCAAATGCCGCCGTCACGGGGCAGAAAACCGGATCGTCCCGGTGGTTGCGGGCCGGCTGGCGTGAAATGTTATGAAAAAACGTAACTTGATCATTTTGGCAGGCGGGCTGGGCCTCGTTGCTCTGGCCGCCTTCGTGACGCGCGCGTCCTGGACGGGCGGCGGCGCCAGTGCCCAGGGACCGCAGCGCGCGCGCGTGATCTCGGTCGAACTGGCCAAGGCGGAACGCAAGCCGGTGCCGGTCGATGTCGATTCGATCGGGACGGTGACGCCGATTTCCAGCGTGGCGCTGAAATCGCGGGTCGAAACCACCATCGTCTCGGTCCACTTCGAAGACGGCGCCAAGGTCAATGAAGGCGATCTGCTGTTTTCCCTCGACGCGCGCCAGATCGACGCCCAGATCGAGCAGGCCGAGGGCATGCTCGCCAAGGATCACGCTCAGCTCGAAGGCGCGCAACGCGATGTCAGGCGCTACAGCGATCTGATCGGCAAGGGCGCCACCACGCAGGTCAACCTCGATAATGCCAAAACCCAGGCCGATATTCTGATCGGCACGATCAAGGCGGATCAGTCCGCACTGGACAATCTGAAGGTCCAGAAGAGCTACACCATCATCCGCGCGCCATTTTCGGGACGGATCAGCGCAGCCAATGTCAAAGTCGGCAATTTCGTGCGCCCGGCCGATACGGCGCCGCTGGCCGTCATCAACCAGATGGCGCCGGTCTACGTGACGTTCGCAATTCCGCAGCGTGTCCTGGTCGACTTGCGCGATGCCATGGCGATCGGCGCCTCCAAGGTGATTGCAACGATCCCGGGCCACCAGCGATCCGAGGACGGCAAGGTCGCGATGGTCGAGAACTCGGTCGATTCCACCACCGGGATGGTCACCGTGCGCGGCATCATGGAAAATGCGAACGAGACATTGTGGCCGGGGATTCTGGTGAACACCAAGCTCATCATCCGGAGCGAGAATTCCGTCGTTGTGCCGACGGTAGCGGTGCAACGCAGCCAGAGCGGCAATTACGTGTTCGTGGTGAAGGATGGCGTGGCCAAGGTTCAGCCGGTGAAGGTCGACCGCACCTTCCAGGGCATCTCCGTGATCGTTGAGGGGCTATCTGGCGACGAGGATGTCGTTGTCGATGGGCAATTGCTGCTGTCCAACGGATCGCGGGTCGAACCGCGGGCCCGCAAAGCCGGAGCCTGAGCGATGACCCTCTCGGAGCTTTGCATTCGCCGGCCGGTGATGACCACGCTGATCACGGCGTCGATCATCGCGTTCGGCGTGTTTGGTTTCCGGCTGTTGCCGGTTTCGGCGCTGCCGAAGGTTGATTTTCCAACCATCGCCGTGACGGCGACCCTGCCGGGCGCCAGCGCCGATACCATGGCGGCGTCCGTGGCCGGCATCATCGAGCGCCAGCTGTCGACCATCGCCGGCATCTCGTCGATGTCCTCAAGCTCGTCGCAGGGCACGACCGCGATCACCATCCAGTTCGATCTCAACCGCAACATCGATGCGGCTGCGCTCGACGTGCAGACCGCATTGACCATCGCCCAGCGCCGGCTGCCGATCGAGATGACTATTCCACCTAGTTTCCGCAAAGTGAACCCGGCGGATTTCCCGGTGCTGTTCGTGGGCCTTGGCTCCGCGACGCTGCCGTTGTCGACCGTCAATGAATATGGCGATATCACCATCGGACAGGCGCTCTCGCAAATTCCCGGTGTGGCCCAGGTCACGATTTTCGGCGCCCAGAAATTCGCCATCCGCGTTCAGGCCGACCCGGAAGCGGCGGCGGCGCGGGGCCTATCGCTGGAGGATATCCGCACCGCCGTCTCTCGCGCCAACTCCTCCACGCCGGTCGGCACCCTGAATGGGCCGAAGCAGGACATCTCGCTTCAAGCTTCCGGCCAGATGGACAAGGCAATCGATTATCGCCAGGTAGTGGTGGCGTGGCGCAATGGCTCGCCGGTCAAGCTCGACGAGGTCGCCAAGATCTACGACAGCGTCGAAAACGACAAGATCGCAACCTGGTTTAACGGCGAACGCGCGATCGTCCTGGCCATTCAGAAACAACCCGACGCCAATACGGTCGCGGTAGTGGACGGCGTACTGGCGAAACTGCCGGCGCTGCGCGCGCAAGTCCCGCCGTCGGTCTCGATCAACGTGATGATGGACCGCTCCACTTCAATTCGTCAGGCCGTGAGCGACGTCGAGGAAACGCTGCTGATCGCGGTCGGACTCGTGATCATGGTGATCTTCCTGTTCCTGCGTTCGGCGTCGGCGACGTTCATCCCGGCGCTGGCGGTGCCGATCTCGCTGTTCGGTACCTGCGCGGTCATGTACATGCTGGATTACTCTATCAACAACATGACGCTGCTGGCGCTGACCCTGTCGGTCGGATTCGTGGTCGACGATGCCATCGTCATGCTGGAAAATATCGTCCGCCATATCGAACATGGCATGCGGCCATATGAGGCGGCCCTGAAGGGCGCGCGCGAGATCGGCTTTACCATCATTTCGATCACCTTTTCGCTGATCGCGGTTTTCATTCCGGTGCTGCTGATGGGTGGCATCGTCGGCCGCGTGTTCCGCGAATTCGCGGTGACGGTTGCCGTCGCGATCGTGGTCTCCGGCTTCGTTTCGCTGACGCTGACGCCGATGCTCTGCGCGCGGGTGCTGAAAGCGCACGACGAAACCAGGAAGCCGAACGTCGTGCTTCGGGTATTCGAGCGGATGTTCGATGCCTGGCTGCGCGGGTACGAATGGGCGCTCGACTGGGTGCTTGCCCGCAAGCCCTTGATGCTGGTGGTTACGCTGGCAACGCTGGGCGGCACGGTCTTCCTGTACACGGCCGTGCCGAAGGGCTTTTTCCCGCAGGAGGACACGGGTTTTCTGACCGGCGTGACGGAAGCCGCGACCGATACGTCGTTCGAGGCGATGAAGGTCCGACAGCAGGCGCTGGTCGACGTCCTGAAATCGGACCCGGCCGTGGACTACATCAATAGCACGGTCGGGTCGGGTGGCCCTAATCCGACCGCGAATTACGGCCGGCTGTTCATCGCCCTGAAACCGCAGAAACAGCGTGATGGCGCTATCGCCGTGATCGGACGCCTGCGGCAGAAGGCGACCCAGATCCCGGGCATGCAAGCGTTCTTCCAGAGCATTCAGAACCTGAATATTGGCGGGCGGCCGTCAAAGAGCCAGTACCAATACACGTTGCAGAGCGGTGACACGGAAGCCCTTTATCGCCTCGCCCCCGACATGCGCGACAAGATCGCGAAAGTGCCCGGACTGCTCGACGTCACCACGGATCTCTACATCAAGAATCCGCAAATGACCGTCGATATCGACCGCGAGAAAGCCGCGGTCTACGGCATCACCGTCGATCAGGTGCGCAATCAGCTCTACAATGCCTATGGCTCGCGGCAGGTCGGCACGATCTATATGCCGTCCAACGACTATCAGATCATCCTGGAAGCGCAGCCGCAGTTTCGCGTCGATCCTTCGGATCTTTCCAAGCTCTACATGAAGACCGCGAACAACCAGACCATTCCGCTCAATGCGGTGGCGAAACTGGTGCCGACCGTGGGGCCGCTGCAGATCAATCATCAGGGCCAGCAGCCCGCGGTGACGATTTCGTTCAATCTCGCGCCCGGATATTCGTTGGGTTATGCGGTGGATCAGATCACCGCGATCGAGGGCGCATCTAATCTGCCGGTGACGATTGCGACCGGTTTCGCCGGCACCGCGCAGGTGTTCCAGGATTCGTTGCGCGGGCAGGGCGTCTTGATCCTGGCGGCGGTGTTCGCGGCGTTCGTGATCCTCGGCATTCTCTACGAAAGCTTCATTCACCCGATCACCATCATTTCCGGCCTGCCGTCGGCGGGCATCGGCGCGATCCTCACGCTGATGCTGTTCAACATGGAACTGTCTGTGATCGCGATGATCGGCATCGTGATGCTGGTCGGCATCGTCAAGAAGAACGCCATCATGATGGTGGACTTCGCGCTGGAGCGCCGCCGGGTGGGCTTGAGCGCCGAGCACGCCATTCGCGAAGCCGCATTGCTGCGGTTCCGGCCGATCATGATGACGACGTTCGCCGCGATTTTCGGCACCTTGCCGATCGCGATTGGCGCCGGCGCCGGCGCCGAGTTGCGTCAGCCGCTCGGCATCGCCGTGGTCGGCGGTCTCTGCGTGTCGCAGCTGTTGACGCTGTTCATCACGCCGGTGATCTATATTTATCTCGACCGGATCGACCGCCGCCTGAAGCGCCGCCTCGAACCGCAAGCCGACGAGGCCGACGGTGTCAAGCGGCCGCACGTCGTCGCGGCGGAGTGATGGCGCCGGGCCGAAGATGACGTCGCATCGCGGACGCCTCGCCGTCCTGATCGCCGCGACCCTGTTCGCAGGCACGGCCGATCGTGCCCTCGCCGACGAACCGATCGAAATCTTCGACGCGCATCTGCACTACAACTGGGAGCCAAAACCGTTCTACCAGCTCGATGAGGTACTGGCGCTGCTCAGGAAGAATCGCGTGACCGGTATCCTCGCGACCAGCCGTCCCAACACCGGCACCCATGCGCTAGTGGATGCCAAGGCCGACGGCCTGCAAGTCGTACCCTTCATCAGGCCGTATCGGGTGCGTCCCGATATCCAGACCTGGTTCAAGGATCCCGTCATCTTCGATCTCGTGCAGGAGGAATTCAAGCGCGGCTACTATCGCGGCGTCGGCGAGTTTCATTTGTCGGGCGAGGCCGCCGACAATGAATGGGTCAAGAAGACCGTCGACTTTGCGGTGGCGAACAATCTTTATCTGCACGCCCATGCCGATGAGGCCGCGGTGGAAATCCTGATGCGGCATAATCCCAAGGCGCGGATCATCTGGGCGCATACCGGGTTTGGTATCCCCGGCGAGCGCGTCGCGGCGATGCTGGCGAAATATCCCAAGCTGTGGGGTGAGTTGTCCTACCGCAGCGGCATCACCGACGGGGCAGGAAAGCTGACGCCGGAGTGGCGGGCCCTGTTCGAGCGATATCCCGACCGGTTCCTGCTCGGCTCGGACACCTGGGTCCCGGAGCGCTGGGCGAGCTACGGTGAAATCATGGCCGGCTATCGCGCCTGGCTGGCGCAGTTGCCCCCTGACATCGCCCGGCAAATCGCGCATGGCAACGCCAGGGCGTTGTTCGCCGATAATCGCTAAGCAGGCTGGCCGGCCGTCAGCCGAGGGTTCTCAGATCGAAAAGCTGGTACCGCAGCCACAGGACGCGGTGGCATTCGGGTTGACCACCCGGAACGACGCGCCGATCAGGTCGTCGACGAAATCGACCTCGGACCCCGCCAGGAACGGAACCGAGGCCGGGTCGACCAGCACCACCGCGCTGTCGCGCGCGATCACCAGATCATCTTCAGCCTGCGCCCGTTCGACGTCGAACTTGTATTGAAAGCCCGAGCAGCCGCCGCCCTCGACGCTGATGCGCAACATGGCGCCGTCGCCCTCGGTCTTGAGGATCTCCCCGATGCGGCGGGCCGCCCGCTCGCTGATGGTGACGGCAGTAGTCATGAGAGATCTCCAATCGCCGGTGCCCTATCCAAATTATTTGGTATCCGGCGCCTACCATAGTTAAGTGCGCCCGGCGCCGGAATCAAACCTTTAGGGGGTTAATACACCGTGTCGGTCGGAATGGCTGCTCCTCGCTCAGTCTATGCCTGCGACCCCGAACGCAGCCGCGGGCGGCTGTTTGCCGAGCCGCCGAGCAAGACCCGCAGCCCGTTCCGGCGCGATTGCGACCGGGTGATCCATTCCACCGCATTTCGCCGCCTGAAGCACAAAACCCAGGTCTTCGTGTTCCACGAGGGCGATCATTACCGCACCCGGCTGACCCACTCGCTCGAAGTGGCGCAGATCGCCCGCGCGCTGGCCCGGCAGCTCGGTCTGGATGAGGATCTGACGGAGGCGCTGGCGCTGGCGCATGACCTCGGCCATCCGCCGTTTGGCCATGCCGGCGAACGGGCGCTGGATGCCTGCATGCAAGTCCATGGCGGGTTCGATCACAATGCGCAGACCTTGCGGGTCGTTACGTCGCTGGAGCATCGCTATCCCGAATTCGATGGGCTCAACCTGACCTGGGAAACACTGGAGGGCATCGTCAAGCACAATGGCCCGCTGGCCGAGCGAAACGGTGCAGCGGCCGGGCGTTATCGCGACCATGGCATTCCCTCGGGAATCTCTGACTACACCAGGACATACGATCTGGAACTCTGGAGCTTCGCGTCGCTGGAGGCGCAGGTCGCGGCGATCGCCGACGACATTGCCTATGACGCCCACGACATCGACGATGGCCTGCGGGCCGGACTGTTCACGGTCGACGATCTCAAGATCATGCCGCTCACCGCTGCGATCATCGCGGATATTGCCGGGCATTATCCCGATCTCGATGACGACAGGCGCGGCGCGGAGCTGGTACGCGAGCTGATCTCGTATCTGATTGGGGCGGTTGTCTCGGAATCGCGCAGCCGTCTGCAAGCGGCAAAGCTGAATTCGGTCGACGATGTCCGCAACCATGGCGAGGTGTTGATCGCGTTTTCTCCCGGCGCGGCGCAAGCCGAAGCTGAGATCAAGTCGTTCCTGAAACAAAGGATGTACCGCCATCCGCGGGTGATGCATGTCATGGGCGATGCCGAACAGATCCTGTTCGATCTGTTCGCGCGCTATCAGAAGGTGCCGGGCGATTTGCCGCCCGAATGGCTGCCGTCCGGCGCGGAAGCCGAGACGGAAACCGAACGGGCAAGGCGGATCGGCAACTTCATTGCCGGAATGACCGACCGCTTCGCACTGACCGAACATCAAAGGCTTTTTGACTCGACCCCGGATTTGCGTTAGGCGGCGGGCTTGTTCCGCAAAAGCAGGCGCTGATGGCGAAGAAAACTTCAAAGAAAACAAAGAAATCGGCGAAGAAATCCGCCAAGAAAAAGAAACTCGCCAAAACCACGCCGACCAAAAAGCCGGCTAAGAAACCAGCGAAGAAGCCGACGAAAAAAACCGCCGCCAAAGCCGCCAGGAAAGCGAAAGCCGCCAAAGGCGCTGCAAAACCTGCGGCGAAGGCCGCCGTGAAGAGGCCGCGCACGAAATCCAAGACTTCTCGCACATCATCATCCGCTGGGAATGCGATCGCACCCGTTGCTGAGGAGAAGGCAAAAGCGGCGACAAAGCCGAAGAAGCCCGGCAAAGCGAGCCTCAAGCGTTTCCCGGAACAAACCGATGAAGCGGCGGGCAAAAAGCTTCCCGCCGGTCCTGCGGTCAAACCTGCTCCTTCGCAGCATCTTTTCGCCAACCTGCTTGCGCGCGTCCATGCCGCTTGCCGCGCGCTGGCGGAGGAAGGCGGATGGTCCGCCGGCATTGACCTGTCGCGGGTCGTGGTCGAGCCCCCGCGCGACGCTGCGCATGGCGATATGGCGACCAACGCGGCGATGGTTCTGGCCAAGGATGCGAAGGCAAAACCGCGCGATCTCGCCGAACAGATCGCGGCAAAACTGCGCGCGGACGATTTGATTGCGTCGGTCGATGTCGCCGGTCCCGGCTTCATCAATCTCAGCTTGAAAGCTTCGGTCTGGTCGGACGCGCTGCGCACCGTGCTGCGCGAGGGCGATCGCTACGGGCGAAGCGCTGTAGGCGCGGCCGAGAAGGTCAACGTCGAATACGTCTCGGCCAACCCCACCGGGCCGATGCATGTCGGCCATTGCCGCGGCGCGGTATTCGGCGATGCGCTGGTAAGCCTGCTTCAGTTCGCTGGCTATGACGTGACCCGCGAATATTACGTCAATGACGCCGGCGCACAGGTCGATGTGCTGGCGCGCTCGGCTTTCCTGCGCTACCGCGAAGCGCTCGGCCAGGACATCGGCGCAATTCCGGAAGGACTTTATCCCGGCGACTATCTGAAGCCGGTGGGGCAGGCGCTGGCGGATGAGCACGGCGACAAGCTGCTCGCGATGTCGGAAGCCGAGTGGCTGCCGGTCGTGCGGAGTGAGGCTATCGAAATGATGATGGAGGAGATCAAGGGCGATCTCGCCGCACTCCACATCAGGCATGACGTGTTTTTTTCCGAGCGGTCGCTGATCGAAACCGGAAACAACCGCGTTACCGAAACCATCGATTATCTTCGCTCCAAGGGCGATGTTTACGAAGGCCGCCTGCCGCCTCCAAAAGGTGGCGCGCCGGTGGAAGATTACGAGGACCGCGAGCAGACGCTGTTTCGCGCCACTGCCTATGGCGACGACGTGGATCGTCCCCTGATGAAGTCCGACGGCAGCTACACCTATTTCGCTTCTGATATCGCCAATCACAAGAACAAGTTCGACCGCGGCTTTAGCAACCTCATCGATGTCTTCGGCGCCGACCACGGCGGCTACATCAAGCGCATGCAGGCGGCGGTCAAAGCTGTCACGGCGGGCAAGGCCACGCTGGATGTGAAAGTCGTGCAACTCGTCAGGCTGCTGCGCAATGGCGAGCCGGTGAAGATGTCGAAACGCTCCGGCGATTTCGTCACGCTGCGCGAAGTCGTCGACGAGGTCGGCTCCGACGCGGTGCGGTTCATGATGCTGTTCCGCAAGAACG
>DATHHQ010000355.1:0-2493 GCA_035490095.1 Bradyrhizobium sp. | reverse complement strand
TGGTGCGGCGCTATTATCGCCAGGATCTCAGCGAGCGCTTGCAGCGGACGTTCGCACCGGAAGGCGGGCGCGGCGGCTACGGCCGCGGCAATTTTCGTGGGCCCGCCGGCAATTTCGGCGGCGAATCAGGCCGCCGGTTTCCGCCGCGCAACTCGTTCACGCCGGGCGCTGCGGGCCGAATCGAGCCGCGCGGGCGCGCGCAGGCGTCGCCCGGCAGCCAGACCATCAACCGTGGGCCGTATCAGCCGATGAGCCCCCAGCTTGCGACCAGCTCGATCATGCGCGGCCAGCGCAGCGCCATCTCCCGCCGCGAGGCGCTGATTCTGCAGTCCTTGATCAACCATCCCTGGCTGCTGGATGACCATCTGGAAGAGGTCGCGGCGCTGGAAATGGGCCACCCGGAGGCCAACAAACTGCGGGCCGGCATCATCGCCGCCTTTGCCAACGACCACCACCACGGCGCAGAGCCGGCCGAGCAAGCCGAGAAGATGCGGGCCGACCTCGAGGCGCGCGGATTTTCTCAAGTTCTTCAAAGGGTTAATCTGGCGATCACGACTTCGGCGGTGTGGGGGGCGCAGGCCCATGCCGCGCGGGAAGACGTTCTTTCCACTTGGCACCAGCTGGTCTCCTTGCATCGCCAATGGCACTCATTACTTAGGGAATTGAAGGATGCGGAGCTGGCCCTGGGCGGCGACGCAAGCGAGGTAAACCTGGCGTGGCTGCGGGACGTCAAGGCGCGGCTGGAGGAAGTGGACGGCACCGAGGCATTGATCGAGGGTTTCGGCGAATCATCGGGCCGGTTCCAGCGCAGCGTTTGATGAAGAATCATGCGGATGGCCGTGGCCGCAACCGCGAAATGACTCGCCAAACCCGTGGTTTGGCTGCAAAAACAGGGTTAATCGAAGCTTAATGGCTTTGGTGCATTTTCCGGCCATGTGGCCGCCGTTATACTGTCAGAAAAGTGTCGGGAATCATCTGGCGCGTGTTCTGTTCGGTTAACCGGTATCCACTTTTCCGCAAACCGCATCAGGGCATTGTGCGAAATCCGGCTACACAGATTCGGGGGTGGCGACAAGTCTGCGCCGCCCTTTCCGCGTCACAATGAGTTCAGTATTCAAGGCAGGCGCGGCAGACGCATCCTGCATGAGCGCGTTTCGGGAGCAATGAATGGCCACCAAGGCAAAAACGCTGCAGGTAAAGGACAAGGAAAAAGACGACAAGGCAGCGGACGCACCTGAGAAGGATTCTCCGGACGCGCCGTCGCCGTTGCTCGACCTGTCCGACGCCGCCGTCAAGAAGATGATCAAGCAGGCCAAGAAGCGCGGCTTCGTGACCTTCGATCAGCTCAATGAAGTCTTGCCGTCCGACACCACCTCGCCGGAGCAGATCGAGGACATCATGTCGATGCTCTCGGATATGGGCATCAACGTCTCCGAGGCCGAGGACTCCGACAGCGACGAGGAAAACAAGGAAGAGGCCGAGGACGAGACCGACAACGAACTAGTCGAGGTCACGCAGAAGGCCGTCACCGAGGTCAAGAAATCCGAGCCCGGCGAGCGCACCGACGATCCCGTCCGCATGTATCTGCGCGAGATGGGCACCGTCGAGCTGCTGTCGCGCGAGGGCGAAATCGCCATTGCCAAGCGCATCGAGGCCGGCCGCGAGGCGATGATCGCAGGGCTCTGCGAGAGCCCGCTGACGTTCCAGGCCATCATCATCTGGCGCGACGAGCTCAACGAAGGCAAGATCTTCCTTCGCGACATCATCGATCTCGAGGCGACCTACGCCGGTCCCGACGCCAAGAACAACATGAACCCGGCGCTGCTCGCAGCCCCGCTCGGCGCCGACGGCCAGCCGCTCGCCGCCGTCAACGGCAATGGCGCGGCAGCGATGCCCGCGCCGCCAGCGCCTGCGCATATCGCGCCACCGGCGGCACCTCCGGCGCCGACCCCGTTCCGTGCAGCGCCGGCGATGCCGGCCGCGGCCGCCGAGGGTGAAAGCACTTCCGAATCGTCCGCCGACTCCGATATGGACGACGACGAGTTCGAAAACCAGATGTCGCTCGCGGCCATCGAGGCCGAGCTGAAGCCGAAGGTGGTCGAGACTTTCGATAAAATTGCGGACAACTACAAGAAGCTGCGCCGCCTGCAGGAACAGGATATTTCCAACCAGCTGCAGAACGAAACGCTGTCGCCGGCGCAGGAGCGCAAATACAAGAAGCTGAAGGACGAAATCATCGTCGAGGTGAAGTCGCTGCGGCTCAATCAGGCCCGTATCGACTCGCTGGTCGAGCAGCTCTACGACATCAACAAGAAGCTGGTGTCGTTCGAGGGCCGCCTGCTGCGTCTCGGCGACAGCCACGGCGTCGCGCGCGAAGACTTCTTGAAGAACTATCAGGGCTCGGAGCTCGATCCGCGCTGGCTCAACCGTGTCTCGAAACTTTCCGCCAAGGGCTGGAAGAACTTCGTCCATCACGAAAAGGACCGCATCAAG
>DATHHQ010000354.1:0-3559 GCA_035490095.1 Bradyrhizobium sp. | reverse complement strand
GCCTTCGTGATCTTCAACGTGACACCCCCGCCCGAATAGCGCGAACCGGACAGCGCCGGACGCTTGCCGAGTGTGACCGCCTTTCCATCGATCTGCAGATGGGCGCGCGTATCATATTGGAAAAAACCAACAATGAACTGGGAGCCGTCGGCGCAGCGATAGCTCTGGAACGAAGTCTGCGCCACCGCGGGCGCAGCGCCGGCTGCAATTCCCGCAGCAAATAACGCCGCACCGAAATTCACGGGCTTGCGCCGATTCATGTTCGCCTCCTGATAAGACCAGTATAGACCAAAGCGAAACGCCCTCCCCGTCATTTGTCCGCCGCAGAGAATGGCTTAAGCTAAAGCCCATGTCAGATTCAAATCCGTCAGCTTCAAATCCGTCAGCTTCTCCTGCCCGCCACCTCAATCTGGCCGGCGCCAGCAACTTCCGCGACCTCGGCGGCTATCCCGGCAAAGATGGCCGTGCTGTCCGCTGGCGGCAGATCTTCCGCTCCAACCATCTCGGCCATCTCACCGAGGCCGATATCGAAGTGCTGCGCGGCCTGGGTCTGAAGAGCGCGTTCGATTTTCGCGGCACCGAGGAGCGCGTCGCGGCGATGTGTGGCGTTGAGGAGATCGCCGTGCATTCGCTGCCGATCGAGCCGACCGTCGTCGCGGCGCTGCGCGCGCGTCTCGCCACCGGCGCGGCGCTGTCTTCCGCCGACGCGCTGGATGTCATGCGCGATTCCTACCGCAACTATGTACGCCAAAATACCCCGAGCTTCCGCGCGCTGTTCGCCCATCTGCTTGAGGACCGCGCCCCGCTGGTGATTCACTGCACCGCCGGCAAGGATCGCACCGGATTCGCCTGCGCGCTGATCCTGCATGCACTCGGAGTGCCGGACGAAATGATCGCGGAAGACTATCTGCTCACCAACCGCTTCTACCGCCGCGACCGCACGGCCAGCTCCGATCTTCCTGAGGAGGTCAAGCAGGTGCTGGCGAGGGTCGAGGCATCGTTTCTCGCCGCCGCGTTCGATGCCATCCGCACCGACTACGGCGATCTCGAAAACTATCTCAGCGACGGGTTGGGTCTCGGTGCAAGCGAACGCGCGAGGCTCGAAGCCCGCTATCTGGATCGCTGACACCGCACAGCCGCCGAATCTTTGCAGCGGCTCGCGCCGAAGATTGGCTCGTTCACGGATTGCTAGCCATAAACGAGCCAAGCCTGGGCTATCTGGAGGGGAACTGGCTTATGCCGCCGCTTCCAGCTCGGCATCGAGATCGGCGATGACGTCCTCGAATGCGGAAATCGCCTGCTGGATCGCTGCAATCTGGATCAGCTCCCAGCCGCCGACCGGGGCGTTGCGATTTTGCAGCGCGACGATCAAATCCCGGCGCTGCTCCTTAAGCTGAACAAGAGGTAAACCGTGATCGGGTAGATGTCTCATGATAATGCGCCCCTGCCCATTGGTTGGCCTACATGAAGCCTAGCGCCTTGTTTCTGCTTTCCGCTTACAGAACTCCGACAAATTTTAACTATTAGCGCGGGGACTGTGAATGTCGCTTCTACACCGCGGCAGCAGGCGCCGTCGTAATTGCTTCGAACAGGGCCTTCGTGACACAATTGGTCGCCCAATCGCTCATGTGAAGGTGGCTATTGTCGTCAGGATCGATCAGGTCCGCCATCGGGATGTTGTCTTCGCAGCGCCAGCGGCGCATCAGGGCGAAGCGACGAAACACATTGACGTGGGCCTTCTCCGCGGCCGCAGATATCCGCGAAACCATATCTTCGGCGAAACCGATCTTGTCGGTCACCAAGGCCGTTGTGTATTGCAGGTCCATCAGCACGACATCCATCGGGAGTTCCGCAAGCCAATCCAGTCCCGCCGCGATGGATGCGGCCACCTCGTCTAAACTATAAATTTCCTTGTGAAATACCGCATTAGTGCCGACTTGCCAGATTACCAGCGCCGGCGCTTCGTCGATCACGTCCGGTTGAAAGCGCGACAGTTCGTCCTGCGCCTCCTGGCCACCGAACCCCCGGTTCAGAACGTCGATCATCCGGCCGTAAGACCGCGCCCTTAGTGCCAGCTCGAGTCTGGACGGAAAGGGTACAATCTTGATTTCGCCCGCCGATGACTTCTCGCCCGCTGTCGACGATGAACCGATCGCCACGATCTTGGTCTTGCGCTGGCGTTTGAGGCTCTGCATCAGGTGCGGAAGCGGATATTTGAAGCCGATGAGATCGAGGTGGGGATCGCAAGGCCGTGGCGCGTCAGGCATGTGAGCCTCCATGTGCAGGAGCGAACCTTTTGAGCTCCTATCTCACCGCAAAATTCCGGAGCATTGCAAATGAATTTCGCATGGCGGTAGTGTGCACTCTCCTCATCCCTTGGCCCGGAGACCAATCATGGACGGAAAAGTCATTGTCGTGACCGGCGCCTTGGGCGCACTTGGCAAAGTCGTTGCGGAAGTGGCGCTGGCGCGGGGCGACCGGGTGGCCGGCGTCGACTACGGAACGTCGCAAATCGCGGCGACGCCAGATCGGATCGAATTCGGCGGCGTCGATCTTTCGGATGCGGCCCAAGCCCAGAAAGCCATCGACGCCGTCGCGTCGCACTTCGGCAGGCTCGATGCGCTGGTCAATATCGCCGGCGGTTTTGCGTACGAGACGGTCGCCGAGGGCGACCCGAAAACCTGGCATCGGATGTATGCGCTCAACGTACTCACCGCGCTGAATGCGTCGCGATCGGCGATCCCGCATCTCACCGCTTCCGCGTCGGCGCGGATCGTCAATGTCGGCGCCATGGGGGCGCTGCAGGCTGGCTCCGGCATGGGCGCCTACGCCGCCTCCAAAGCCGGCGTGCATCGCCTGACCGAGGCGCTCGCCGCCGAGTGGAAAGGCAAGATCACCGTCAACGCCGTGCTGCCGTCGACCATCGACACCCCAGCCAACCGCGCCAGCATGCCGAAAGCGGATTTCGGAAAATGGGTGACGCCGCAAGAACTGGCCGACGTGATCCTGTTTTTGGTGAGCGATGCTGCGAGCGCCGTCACCGGCGCGCTGCTCCCGGTGAGCGGGCGGGTGTAGACCAGCTGTTCTGCCCGCATTCCCAGGCACCTTTTCGTGACGCCGCGCGGATGCTATATTGCTGATATGACGACCACCGAAGACATCGAAAAAGCCGTCGAGCAATTGGACCCGCGGGAGCTGGCACGTTTCCGTGCATGGTTCGAGGTGTTTGACGCCGATCGGTTCGACGCCGCCATTGAGAACGATGTGCACGCCGGAAAACTCGACGCATTCGCAGAGGAAGCCCTCGCGGCACATCGCGCCGGGCGCTCCCGGGACTTGTGAAACGCTCCGCTTCGCCACGATTCTGGACGACCTACGAAGCGTTGCCAGCCCCAGTTCGAAAGCTGGCCGACGCCAATTTTTCGCTGCTCAAGCGCGATCCGCGCCACCCTTCGCTCCAGTTCAAAAAAGTTGGTCGATATTGGTCCGTCCGCGTCGGCCTGCGCTACCGAGCCTTGGCTGTTGAAACAGAAGGCGGATATCTTTGGTTTTGGATTGG
>DATHHQ010000353.1:0-5208 GCA_035490095.1 Bradyrhizobium sp. | reverse complement strand
GGCTATTTCACCGCGACGCTGATGGACAGCGCAGTGTCGGGGCAAATTCCGCAACGGATGCGGCAGTTCCTGATCGGCGTCGGGGTGCTGGTGCTGGCGGGCGCGGGTCAGGCGGCTTCCGCGCCAAGTCCGATCCCGACGATTTCAGGCGTGCTCGCAGGTCTCGCGGCGCTGTGCCTCGGCGCGCTGATGGCCTTCTGCGGCGCGCATTTTGCGCTGCGCGAGGCGTGAGCCGGCGCGTTCGCGCTTGAGCCGCCTGCCCCTGCGACTTATCCGGAAAGTCCTGGCACCAACTCACCACCGGTTTCGACCTTGAGCGTTGAGCCAATGAGATCACGTCCGATCGGCTGGCTGCGGCCGCCGAGGTGCTTGGCCAGAAAGGCCTCGGCGACAGCATAAAACGCGAGCCGGTTGTCCGGCCGCACGAAACCGTGTCCCTCATCGGGAAAGGTGACGTAGGTAACGGGCACGCCGCGGTTCTTGAGGGCCGTCACCATCTGCTCCGATTCGGCGGCGACGACCCGGACATCCCGCATGCCCTGCGCGATCAGGATCGGACGACTCGCGCGGTCGATATGGGTGAGCGGCGAACGCTCGATAAGAAAGGCGCGGCCCGCTTCGGTATCGGGATCGCCGAGCCGGTTTTTCCAAACGCTGAACCACGGACCCCAATAGGGCGGGATCGTCGCCATGAAGGTGATGAGGTTGGAGATGCCGAACACGTCAACGATGCAGGCGAACACCTCGGGTGTCTTGGTTGCCGCCGTCAGCGCCGAATAGCCGCCATAGCTGGCGCCAAAGAACCCGACGCGCCTGGGATCGGCGATACCCTGCGCAACTGCCCAATCGACCGCATCGATCAGGTCGTCATGCATGCGCCCGCCCCACTCGCGGTCGGCTGCGGCGATGAACGCTTTGCCGAATCCGGTCGAGCCCCGGTAGTTGACGCTCAACACCGCATAGCCCCGATTTGCCAGCGATTGATGGGTCGAATTGAACCCCCATTGGTCGCGGGCGTAGGGGCCGCCATGGATCAGCAACACCATCGGCAGCTTGCCGGCTCCCGCTTCCGTGCCGGGCAATGTCAGATAGCCATTGAGACGAAGCCCGTCGCGGGTCGGGATGATCACCGGCTGCATTTTCCGCAACGCCACATTGTCGAGCGCCTTGCGTTGCTTGAACAAGCTGCGGACCGTGCGCGTTTGACGATCGAGCAGCGCATATTCGCCGCTCGCCGTGTCACGTTCATAAAATACCGTCACCAAGCGATCATCGGAACTGCGCTCGATGATTTCCACGTCGCCGGGGCCATACTTGGCAAGATCCGCCAGATCCTGTGCCGCGCTGGCGTCGACCGCATGCCAACGCGCACGATCCTTGTTCGCGCGCGCCGCGATCGGGCGGCGGTCATCGAACGAGACCTCCACGATGTCGGCTTCATCGTCGGCCGCGAGCAAGGTGGCTTTTCGGGTCGCCATCTCGACAGCGAAAAACGCCGCTTTATCCCGCTCCCGCGAGTCGAGCATATAGAGCGTCTTGCCGTCGGCGCTGAAGTCGATCATCCGGGTGCCGTCGACATCGACGATCGGCACGCTGGTGAATGGTGTCCAACTCCCATCAGGACGGCGCTCGAAATATTCTGACGTGCCGTCCGCCGTCAGGCGCGAGCCCAGCCGGAGCTGAAAGTCGCTGTCGGTGATCAGGCCGAGATATTCGTTATTCTCGAACTCCAGTTCGCTGTTGCCGGTCACGAGATTGACCCGAAACATATCGAAGTATCGCTTGTTGCGCGCGTTGTGCCGGAGCAGCATCTCTTCCGGAAATTTGTGATCCAATTCCTGCACGAACGACTTGACGCCTTGCGGCGGAGTCAGCGGAACAATGACGCCGCTTGCAATGTCGACGCTCGACGCGCGCCAGTTCTCATCGCCGTCGCGCTCCTGGAAGAAAACCAGATGGCGGCTGGTGTGTGCCCACCGATAATAGCTCGCGAGATTGCGGTCGGTGGCGTGCGTCACGGGCCGGGCAGCGCCGGGATCCGCCACCGGCGCCACCCCCAAAGATTGCGCACGCCATCGATCGGCGCGAGATAAGAAAGGGTCTGGCCGTCGGGACTTATTCTAACGCTGCCGTAATCCGGTTGTCGAAGAAAACCCGTCGCGCGACGAGATCCGTTGACTGTGCGGCTGCCCTCCACGCCAGCCCTGCAAAGGGCAGTGAGGTACCCAACGCGGCGGTGCGGCGCAGGAAATCGCGGCGGTCGATCGGGGCGGCGTACATGCGGGCCTCCGTTAGCGGCGCTCCCGGCCGCCTTCGTCGCAAGATTAAATGCGACGGCGAATTTCCGCAATCAACAACCCGAGATCACGACGAGGTCGCCGTGGCGGCGCCGCGCCAGATCGCCGCCCCGGCTGCAAACAGAAGGCAGGCCGAGATCATCAGCGACTCATGCATACCTGCCATGAACGCGTTGGCCTGACCGGCCAGCGAGCCGAACAGCGCGACGCCCAGCACGCTGCCGGTTTGCCGGGTCGAGTTGAGGACACCGGCAGCGATGCCGGAGCGCGACTTCTCGACGCTTCCGAGCAAGGTCGAGGTCAGCGGTGGCACCAGCAAGCCAAGACCGGCGCCGATGATCATCAGCTGGGCGCCGATTGCCCAGTAGCTGGTGCCGGGCTCGAGCCCAAGCAGCGCAAGACACCCGAGCGCCGACAGCGCGGCGCCGATGGCAATCGTCGCGGGGGCGCCGATCCGCTCGGCCACGCGTGCGGCGACGAGATTGACCGGCAACACCGCGCCCATCATGGGGAGAAAGGCAAGGCCGGTCGCGAACGGCGACAAGCCGTTGACGCGCTGGAAGTACAGGCTGAAGACGAAGATCAGTCCATAGAAGGCAACGTTGACGAGAAGGCCGACCAGCGATGTCAGCGCGAACAGCCGATGCTTGAACAGCGACAGCGGCAGCATGGGTTGCGGCGCGCGCAGTTCCCGCACAACGAACAGGATCGCCAGCACCGCCGATGCAGCAAAGCCCGCGATTACAAAAGGATTGCGCCAGCCCAGCGTGCCGCCCTCGATGATCGCCCCGGCGAGACAACCGAGCGCCGCGATCGCCGCGATCTGGCCCGGCAGGTCGATCTCGCGCTGCTGGTATCGCGTGGTCTCGGTGGCATATCGCCAGCTTAGCCACAGGCCGGCGAGACCGATCGGCAGATTGACGAGGAAGATCGAGCGCCAGCCGACCAGCGCGATCAGCCCGCCGCCGATCAGCGGCCCGGAGATCAGCGCAAGACTGGCACCGGCGGCCCAGATTCCCACCGCCCGGCCGCGCTGCTTTTCATCCGGATAGGCGTGGCTAAGCAATGCGAGCGAGTTCGGAACCAGGATCGCCGCGCCGAGCCCCTGCACGCCTCGTGCCGCAATCAGGATGGCGGCATTAGGCGCAAGCGCGCAGCCGAGCGATGCTGCCGTGAAGATGGCAAAGCCCGCCATGAAGATTCGCTTGGCACCGATCCGATCGCCCAGCGCGCCGGCGGTCAGAATGAAGGCGGCGAAGGCGATGGTGTAGGAACTGACAACCCATTGCAGCTCGGACACGCCGCCACCCAGCGAGGTGCCGATACTGTTGAGTGCGGTATTGACGATGGTGACGTCGAGCTGGACCACGCCGTAGCCTAGGCTCATGGCGGCAAGCGTCAGCGAGGTTGAGAGGTCCGAGCGGGCCGGTTTTGGCTCCGGCCGGGACGTCGCCCCAGTCGAAAATTGTTGTAATTTCAATGTTTTAGTTCGCATGGATCACCTCGATGTTGAGGAATCAACGCGGGACGAAAATATCCGTTGCGGCCAAACACTTCGGCCGTGATCGAAGTGTTCCGGTGAACCGCAACGGCTGAAACGAAAGACGCCGCGCGGACGATTTCCGCGCGGCTTTTTGTCTCAGTTCATGCTCTGCCTTAAGATCAGCTTGCAGCGCGAAGATTGATCCTGCTCTCGGCGAGCGTGGTCAGTTTCTTGTCGGTTGCCCGTTCCTCATCGAGGGTCTTCTGCAAGACACTGGCGCAATCGTTGCGGCCAAGCTGCTTCGCCCACGCGATCAGGCTGCCGTAGCGCGCGATCTCATAATGCTCGGCGGCCTGGGCTGCGTTGATCAATGCCGCGTCCAGCACCGATTTGTCCGCGACCTCGCCGGCCACCTCGTCCGCTTCCTCGATGATGCCGTCGATCGCCGGGCAGTCGACTGCCTTCACTTCGGCGCCATGCATCTGGAACACCTGTTCAAGGCGCTGCACATGGGTTTTGGTTTCGTCGAGATGGCTCAGGAATCCCTGCTTGAGCTGCTTGTCGGTTGCCTTCTCGGCCATTTTCGGAAGTGCCTTCACAAGCTGCTTCTCGGCGTAATAGATGTCCTGCAACTGATGCACGAACAGGTCGTTCATGGTTTTGATGTCTTTGGTAAAGATTCCCATTGCGGATCCTTTTTTGTTAAGGGAACACACAGCGCCGCCGGTGCCGTCGTCGCCGCGCCGATATGTTCGATTGCTGATACGCGCTAACAGGCTGATCCCGGGGTTGTTCCTGCCGGCGCCGAAAACGTCGCGATGGAACAGGGAACATTGCGAAGGATTAACGCGGGACCGATCCGATCCGAGACTCAAATCCCGAGTGTGATGACATATGTAAGGCATGTGACAGCCGCGGCGATCGAAGGACGAAGCTGGCGTTGTCAAGGACTGCACAGCGACACGTTTTTGCCTTATGGATCTTTGCAAGTGGACCGATTGGCCGCCGCTTGCCATCGATCCCTTCGATGGGCTTTCAATTGTTGCCGCCCCGCCGGGAGGACGAATGCACCGACTGCTGACCACGCTTGGGCGTGGTTTCAAGGAACGGATCGGCTGGAAACGGCTCGGGATCGCCGCGAGCCTTCTCATCATCGCCTTCGCGATCACGACGCTGGTCCGTACCCTCAAGGGCGTCGACACCGGCGTGATCCTGATTGCGCTGACGGAAATACCGCCTGCCCACATCGCGCTCGCCGCGCTGTGCGTGGTCGGCGCGTTCTTTACACTGACGTTCTATGATTTCTTCGCGCTGCGGACCATCGGCAAGAAAAACGTGCCTTACCGTATCGCGGCGCTGTCGAGTTTCACCAGCTATTCGATCGGCCACAACATCGGCGCCACCGTGTTCACCGGCGGCGCGATCCGC
>DATHHQ010000352.1:0-2758 GCA_035490095.1 Bradyrhizobium sp. | reverse complement strand
CGCCCCTAGAACTGGACCACCAAAATGGGTTTCTTATGGCATAACCGAAATTGGATTCGGTCGCCGCGAGGCATGACGGTGGATTTATCGCATAGTGCCACTCAGGAATGAGAGGGCGACGTCCTGTCGCCCCATTCCGTCGTGGCCCCTGAGTCGGCGCTCGGGTCGGTTCCCACCGTTGCCCTATCCTCCGCTCAGGTCCGAGTCGTTGTACGCTCGGGCCCGGCAAGTGGCGAGTGCTCAAGCCGCCATTGCTGCTCGAACTCCAGCGGCGTCAGGTAGCCCAGCGCCGAGTGGATGCGTTTGATGTTGTAGACCGCATCGAGGAAACGCGTGATCTGCCGATGAGCGTCGGCGAAGTCGTGGTACTCGGAGAGATCCACCTCCTCTTCTTTGATGGTGCGCATGAGTCGCTCGGCATAACCATTTTCGCGCGGCTCACCGATGGCCGCCATGCTGAGCGTGACGTTGAGTTTTTGCAGACGATCGACGTAGGCCGTGGCAGCGTACTGCACGCCTTGGTCGGAGTGATGGATTTGCGGAGTGGCCACCAGCAAGGCGTGTTCGAGCGCGGCGAGCGTGAGGCCTTGATCGAGACTACGGCCCAGGTGCCAGCCGCGCAGGCAGCGTGTGAAGACATCCATGAGGACCGCGAGATAGACAAATTCCCTATGCAGGCGGATATAGGTGATATCAGCTACCCAGACCTGATCCGGCATGGAGATTCCCAGGTCCTTGACGAGGTTGGGATAACGCGGGAAAGCGTGCTTGCTGTTGGTGGTGCGCGTCGTACGTTTGGGCGCCGCGCCGGTGAGGTTGAGTTCCTCCATCCAGCGACGCACGCGCTTGCCGTTCACGGTCCAGCCGAGGCGGCGCATCATGGCGGTGAGACGGCGATAACCGTAGGTCGGCCACTGCCCGGCGAGGTCGAGCAGGACGACCTTGAGCATGGCCTCGTCGTCGGGAACGGGTTGAGCCGGATAGTAGACGGAACTGCGCGGTACGTCGAGCAGCCGACAAACGAGGCGGATCGGATAGTCCTTGGCGAGCTTCATGACAAGCTCCCGTCGCGCTGGAGGAGACCAGGGAGCATCCGCGAAGCTTTTTTTAGGATTTCGATCTCGTAGGCTTGCTTGCCGACGAGCTGCTCAAGCTCGGCGATGCAGATATGCAGGAGGGCGGTCTGGTCGTCCAGGTCGAAGACCATGTGCATGCGTTCGAGGACAGCCGCCTTCCAGTGACTGAGAAGTTGCGGCTTGATGTTGTGCTTGCGGCAAAGTTCCGCTGGAGAGGCGGCGCCGGTGAGAAGCTGAACAACGATCTGGGCTTTGAAGTCAGCGGGAAAAGAACGTCGGGGACGAGACATAGAAAAACTCCCTAGCATGGTCCAGTAAGGTACATGTTACTGGTCCAGCGCTAGGGGCGCAGCACAACTCTCCATTTAGACAACACCAATTCCTTTAAATAAACAATGCAAGTAATCGATCACGGGGCGAACATCAGCGATGGCGCTTGTTGTTGGTTGTGTTGGGCTTGAACAGTTTCCACCAGCCAGGAGTAGACGTTGCGGCGTTGACGGCGGCAGGTCTCAATCACGGTCAGCATGCGTTCGACGAATTGACTGCCTGACCGCGATTGCGTGCCGAAGGAGAGCTTGCGCCAGATCACGGCGTGACGCAACGCTTGCTCGGCGGCATTGTTGGTTGGCTCCACACCTTCAACGTCGATGAATGTCCACAGGTGTTTGCCATGCTCCACCAACTCCTTACATAAGTTGTGCGTGTGCGCGTTGAAGTAGCCGCGCAGCAGAAGGGCGTCCACGCGCTGGCGGATTGGTTGCATCTGTCGGCGAAACGTACGCCGCGAAATCGTGCCGTCGCGAGTTTTTTTCCAAAGGGCAAACAATTCTTTGGTTGGTTTCATTAGGTCGTGGCCAAGGCGTTTTTTGGTTGCACAGGGGTCGTCGATCAACGCCTGGAAGTCGCGTTTCAAGTGCGCCCAGCACCATTGCAACCGGCCAAAGCACCAATACATGCGAGCGCGATCGCAATGGATGACGCCCGTGAAGGTGGTGCCAAGCAACTCCTTGGGCACATCGGCAGCCCGGCTGGTGCGACAAGCGAAGAAAGTAAACGTCACGGCAACGAAGGTCCAGACCCATGCCTTGGCTTGACCTTCTTTGGTCGGGGATTCGTCAATGTTCAGCGCCGCTTGTGCGGCAAGTTGCTCGGCGAGTTCGTCGTAGGCCGGCTTGACGGCCTCGGCGGCGCGGTTTTGCAACAGGACCATCCAGCCGGCGCTGGCAGGCTGGTTGAGAATCATGTTCAAGAACAAGGCGGCTCGACGTTTCGATTGGCGAAAGCAGGCCATGAGCAGCGCCGTAAAGGCGATGAGCTGCGGCCCGGCTTGCCCGGTCGGCACCCCGCGTGGTAACTCGCCACAGGTGGAGCAACCGCACGAACAGACGAGTCGGTGCTGTTGATATTCGGTAACCAAGGGTTTGATTTCGGGAAGTTCCCAAACTTGATGGCGAAGCGGATCAAGATCGGTGCCGGTAAGTTCTTTGCCACAACGCCGGCATTCGGTCGGTACGCACGGCACCAGGTCCTGGCATTGCTCCGTGGGAATCAAGGCTCGTTCGTGTTTCGCGTGACCTGGCTGGCCACCGCGCTTACGACCCGACTTTGGCTTCGGCGACGGCGGCTTGGCATGTGGATGCGTGGTCGAGGGCGGCTTCGATGAATTGGTAGAGTCTTTG
>DATHHQ010000351.1:0-13572 GCA_035490095.1 Bradyrhizobium sp. | reverse complement strand
ATTGCGTCTGTATCTTCGTCGGTACCCAACAGGCCTATGACAATTACCGCGAGATCCTCCGCCAGGAGCGGAAGCCAGCGCACACTGTGTCTCCTGATTACAAGACCCAGGCCGGCGTGCTGTTGAGCAACCAGCCGCTGCAGCAGAGCACGCGTCGCGATCCGACCACGCTGTCGGACTACCTCAGCACCCTCAGCCCTCGTTATTGAGGGGCCGCCGCGAGCAGATCGCGACAGGCAGGTTCAACAGGCGGGGGACGCGTCGTCTGCTATCAGGTGACACTGCATTTGATGATGCATGACTTCCGCTCAAACATGCGAGTTATCTGCAGCGTCCCCGTAATTCGGTCCTGGCCGGAGGTTCGCTCTGGCCCACTCGGACGTCGCCGTTCGCTCACTGACCCGAAGCGATCAAAGACGTAGACGACCAAGTGATGATTTCCGGAAATTAGAGCGTCATGGCGATTTGACTCAACCAACGCCGCCCGAGCGCGGCCAAATCGGCAGCCGCTATCGGCGGCGCTGTCGCCGAAGTCGGGGGCCTCACTCATCAAATAACTCAATGGCTTAGATGGAATTCTAGGTTCGAATTTTGACCCGAAATACCCTCTGCATGCACAAAAGCAGTTGCATTCGCCTCACCGGTTGGACCGACTATGCACCGAGCTGAGCGTGTGTTAGCGGCAGTTGCGTTCTTTTCCGAAAGAGACATAAACATGTCCCTAGGCGACGTTGAGGCGAGACCGGTCCGGCGCATCGGCTTTTTGCTGATTGAGAATTTCTCGCTGATGTCGTTCTCGGCCGCCGTCGAGCCGCTGCGCGCAGCTAACGTGCTCGCGGAACGCCAGCTCTACAGCTGGACGATTATCGCGCCTTCGACGACAGCTGCGGCCTCCTCAAGCGGCGCACGGCTGTCGCCGGACATGGTGCTGTCCAGCATTGCTGCGGATCGTTGCAGGTTCGACGACATCTTCGTGTGTGCAGGGGGAAATCCGGCGACCTTCGAAGATCAGACAACCTTCGCCTGGCTCCGTCGACAGGCTCGGCGCGGGACGCGGTTGGGGGGTGTCTCCGGGGGAACGTGGATACTTGCGCGCGCAGGCGTAATGTCTTGTCATCGCTGCACCATTCACTGGGAACATGTCGCAGCATTTCGGGAAGCGTTTCCGGAGATCGACGTCCGCCCAACCCTTTTTGAGATCGATGGCGACCGACTCTCGTGCGCCGGCGGGATCGCCTCGCTCGACCTCATGCATGCGTTGATTGAGGCGGATTATGGCGCCGAACTTGCGCGACGAGTGAGCGAATGGTTTCTGCAGACCTCGGTGCGAACCGGTGACGGTTCGCAGCGAATGGAGCCGTCCGCTCGATTCAACGTGCACAGCGCGCCCCTCGCCGCTGCGCTGATGTTGTTGCAGCGCCGCTATGCGGAACCGATCGATGCATCAATCCTCGCCAAGGCGGTCGGCATTTCGGCGCGTCATCTCCAGCGACTTTTTCTAAACCAGCTCGGAACCACTCTGGAGCGCCACCTTTTCGCGATCAGGCTCGACCATGCGCGCCAGCTGCTGCGCCAATCTACCCTGCCGGTGCTCGAGGTTGCGCTCGCATCGGGGTTCCTCAGCGCCAGCCATTTCTCGCGGGTCTACAGGGCCCAGTTTGGGATCAGCCCGCGCCACGAGCGTTACGCCCGCGCCAGCCATGGCGTATCTCCCAACGATCGGAAGCCTGAACAGCCTGGCAAGGGAACGCACCAATGAGCAAGAAGACCGAGGAGCAGGGCAAAGTCTTGCTTGCGCAGAACCCGCATGCCGTTCGCGAGCCCAGAGAGAACAATTTGGAGTTAGCCATCGGTCATGAGGTCCGCAAGCTGCGCAAGAAGCTTGGTCTCACGGTAACCGACCTTTCAAACGCAACGGGAATTTCGTCAGGCATGCTTTCCAAGATCGAGAACGGCAATATCTCGCCGTCGCTCGCTTCGTTGCAGGCCTTGTCACGGGCTCTCGGCATTCCGTTGACAACGCTGTTTCGTGGCTTCGAGGAACGACGGAGCGCGAGTTTCGTCAAATCGGGCGAAGGGCTCAATATCGAACGCCGCGGGACTCGTGCTGGCCATCAGTACAGCCTGCTCGGCCATATCGACGATAACAGCAGCGGGGTCATGGTCGAGCCGTATCTCATAACGCTGACGGCGGAGTCGGATGTCTTCCCGACCTTTCAGCACGAAGGCCTCGAATTTCTGTACATGATTTCCGGTGAAGTAGTCTATCGCCACGCCAACCTGCTTTACCGGATGCGCGGCGGAGACAGCCTGCTATTTGATGCTGACGCACCTCACGGTCCTGAACAGCTGGTGCGACTACCTGCGCGTTATCTGTCGATCATTTGCTACCGCCCCAACCAGATCGGATAGCTTCGTTTCCACCGCAGATGTTTCCTTTAAAGAAACTTTTGTTCTCGATGGTTGATTTCCACGGCGTCTCTGCTCTAGTCTTGTCTGCTTGAACCAAGCCAAAGCGACATCGTCGCATTGTTTGGAATCTCGCAAGACAGGAGGTTGAGATGACGTTGAGTGGTGAAGAAAAACCGGTCGCGACCATCCGTCCGGTGTCGCGACGCAAGGCGCTGAAAATTGCCGCAGGATCCGCCGCGGCGGCGTTTGCCGGGCTCGCGGCGCCTCCGCTGATCGCCGCCGGCAAAGACAAGATATTGATCGGCGTTCCATCATCGCTCTCCACCCCCTACGGCGTGGCCGACGACACTGACCATCTGAATGGCACCAAACTGGCCGTTGAGGAAATCAATGCGGCCGGTGGCGTGCTTGGGCGTGAGATCGAGCTGTTCGTGCCGGACGTCGACAAGCTCAATCCCGAAAGCTGCCGCCAGGCGATCGCAGCCTGCATCGACAAGAAGGTAAGCGCGATCTCCAACGCCTTCCTGTTCGCCCCGATTCCGGCGATGGACGAATCCGTCAAGTACAAATGCCCCTATTTGCAGGGCAACACCCAGCGGAATGCGACGCTCGCCTACAAGGCAGACCCAAAGAAATATAGCCACGTGCTCCAAACCGACCCTTCAGAGGTCAACTACGGTTGGACTTATCCGCTTTGGCTGACCAAGATGGAGGAGACCGGGGTCTGGAAGCCCAAGAACCGCAAGGTCCACATTGTTGCCGAGCAAGTGGGCTATTGTCAGACGATCCTCAAGGCGGCCAGGGAGTCCATCCCGAAATACAATTTCGAACTCGCCGCGGTGACCGACATCCAGTACCCGGTCAACGATTGGAGCCCTGTCATTCAGAAGCTTAAGGAAGTGGGTGCTGGGGCCATCATGATCGACCACTGGGTCGCGGCCGAATACGCCGCCTTCTGCAAGCAGTTCGCCGCAGACCCCGTCCCCGGCGCAATCGTCTATTTGCAGTATGGGCCCTCGCAGCCCGAATTTCTCGAACTCGGCGGATCGGCAACCGAGGGCTTTTGCTGGAGCACGGTGCTGGGAGTTTACGGCGACAAGACGGGACAGGACTTCCGCGCAAAATACCTCAAGCGTTTCCCGAAATTCGTCGGCAATATGGGTCTGGTCTATACCGGCAATGGATATGACATCGTCCAGTACCTCAAGCTCTCCTGGGACGCGACGAAAAAGCCGGAAGATTTCGAGGCCAATTGCAAGTGGATTCGCGAAAACCCCTATCGCGGCGTCTGCGGCATGATGAACATGAACAATGAATTCCAGGAAGCGCTGCATTTCCCGGACAACGGTTTTGGAAATCAGGCGGCCGAACTGGACAAAGGAATGAGCCAGCTTTACGTGCAGGTCCAGGACGGTCATCACAAGATTATCTGGCCCAACGAAATTGCCGAATCCAAGCTTCGTCCATCGCCCTGGTGGTGAGCAGAAGGCCTGGGGCCCATGCCGGAGACTGCGTACTTCTCTTGCGAAAACCTGTCACTGGATCTGGGTGGGCGCGAAGTGCTGAGGAATATCTCCCTTGAGCTTCGCGAGGGCGAAGTGCTCGGCATTATCGGACCGAATGGCGCCGGGAAGACCAGCCTGCTCGAAATCCTCTCGGGGCGTTATCGCCCCAAGACCGGCAAAGTCTATTTCGAGGGACGAGACATCAACAGCCTGTCCCTCTTCGAACGTGCGCGGCTCGGGATCGGGCGTACCTATCAAACGCCGATCGTGCCTGAAGAACTGACCGTCGGCGAGACGATGAAGGCGGCGCGCCAGGCCTTCCACCCCTGGCTGACTCGCTTTGACGCCGAATACAGCGCCAACCTCGTTCACTTCCGGGTGCCTTACGACCGGCCGACCGCCAGCCTGAAGACCTTTGAGAGGCGCAAGCTGCTGATGGCCTGTCTGCTGATGCGCCAGCCCAAGGTTCTGCTGATGGATGAGCCTGCTGCGGGGCTCATCAATGCCGAGATCGACGAAATCGACCAGATCCTGCGCACCTTGTCCAAGGAGATGAATGTTGCGGTTTTGATCGTCGAGCACCGCATTGAACTCCTCGAATCCATTGCAGATCGAGTGATCGTGATGGATGCGGGCGAGATCATTGCACGCGGGGAACTCGCTGAAATCATCAACAGCCCTGCCGTCCGGGCCGCCTATTTCGAGACGCAGTGAACGCGGCGATGACCGAAGTTCTGAAAATTGAGGGTCTTTCCGCCGGGTACGGCGCTTTGAGGGTCATTCACGATCTCGATCTTGTTATCCATTCGGGCGAAAGGGTGGGCATTGTTGGCCTCAACGGTCACGGCAAGACGACGCTGTTTTACGCCATTGCGGGCCTGACTGGCTGGCAACGCGGATCAATCCTTCTCAACGGAAAACAGATCGGCCGAACCCGCAGCCAGGGCGCGGGACGCTACACCCACCAGATCGTCCGCCAGGGCCTGGCCATCATGCCGCAGGGAGATGAGATCTTCCAGGGGCTTACCGTAGAGGAACATCTCGACTCCGGTGCTTTTACGCCCGAGGCTTGGCGGACCCGTAAAGAGCGCAAGGAACGCGTGCTGAACATTTTCGAACCGCTGCGGAAGCTCATGAAGACGCCGGTCGGACGGCTCTCCGGCGGTGAGCGTCGAATGGTGTCGATCGGCCGAGGCCTCATGACCGACGCAAAGCTTTACCTGTCAGATGAGCCATCGCTTGGGCTCGCACCGAAACTCGGTATAGCGGTGATGCAAGCCCTTCTTGCAATCGACCTCAAGGACAGCGCGATGTTCATTGCCGAGCAGAACGTCGCCCTTCTCGAGGGCAAGGTTGATCGCATCATTGGAATGCACGCGGGCAAGCTGAAGGGTGAGGCCTCGTCGTCATTTCGTCTGTCAGGCAACCATTGATGGACATCGCCTTCGTCATCATCAACGCCATAACGGTCGCCGCAATCTATGGCCTGATAGCAATCGCGGTTTCAATCACATGGTCGAGTCTCGGGCTTGTCAACCTCGCCTACGGGTTCATCTTCTCCTTTGCTGGCTATGCGGCCTGGATGGTTGCGACGCGGATGCCCACGAGCCCGTTTCTGATCGCCGGTGCGGGCATCCTCGCCGGAGCAGTTGCCGGAATCATCATCTGCCTCCTCGTTTTTATTCCCCTCCATGACAAGCCTGCCTTCACATCGCGCGGCATGATTGCAACTCTGGCAATCAGTCTGATCGGCAGCCAGGTGTTTCTCATGGTGTTCGGTCCGACATCAAAATCACTCCCCGACATATTCGGCCGAGGGAAGGTCAAGATTTTCGACATCACGTTGACCGCCGAAAAGATCGGCATCGTCGTCTGCTCGGTCACCATGCTCGTGGGCGCTGTGATGTGGATGCGCTCCAGCCGGCGCGGGCTTGAAATCAGAGCAATGATGATGAATCCGCACGCTGCCTCAATCGTCGGCATCGGCATTCGGCGCACAGGACTCTACGTGATGGCGTTGACCGGTGCGATGGCCGGCCTTGCTTCCGTGCTCCTTTCCCAGACGTATTATATCGCACCTTTCTCGGGGCTTACGCCGCTCATCAAGGGTGTGTCGATCGCGCTCTGCGGCGGACTCGGTTCCGTGCAGGGCGCTGTCATCGCAGCCATCCTTCTCGGTCTCGTCGAGGCGCTGACCAATAAATTCCTCGGTGGTCAGTTCGTTCTGATGACCCAATTCCTCGTCATCATCCTGGTACTGATGGTACGACCGCGCGGCATTTCCGGGCTGGTCGACAAAGCGCGCGAACAATAAGCATGAGCGATCCCGCGCAATCCAAACCCTATGTCTGGAAAAATCCGCTTTTCGTCTGGGGAACGGCTTCCGGCAATGATGAAGCTCCCTCCACTCGGGTGCCCGATCCGCGCGACACATGGCGCAGGAACATCGCGTTCAAAGTGCCGACCCATGCGGTCGGAAGGCTCAAATATTTTCTGATATGGCGGCATCACGGCAGTCGCACCTGGAACCGGACGCGTTGGTGGCCGACGCGACGCAACCTCCTTGACGTCAAGGGCCTCTACAATCGCAAGACGGCGATCCCGGAGAAGAAAATCCTCGATCGGCGACCGATCTACTGGGTGCTCAGCCTTGTCCTGCTTTTGAGCGGACCCCTCCTCTTTCCCCAGGCTCAGATGAATGCACTGCTGACTGCGGGAGCCACCTTCGGTATTTTTGCGGCGATCAATGTCTGCTGGACGCTTATCATCGGGACGGCGTCAATTTTTTCGCTGGCAACCTATGCCGTTGTCGGCACCGCGGCCTTTGTCACTTCGCTGATCTCCATTCGCCTGGGCGTCCCGTGGTATGCGCTACCTCCGATCGGATCCGGCATTGGACTTTGCTTCGGCATTCTCATCGCTGCGCCGGCGCTTCGGCTTGACGGCTTTTACTATGCCCTTCTCACGCTCGGCCTCAACGAACTTTTTCGCGTTTTCTTCACCACCTCCAAGCAGTTCGGCGCCGCCTCCGGCGGGCTCTATGGTGCCGATTCCTTCATCAACCCGAACTGGCCGCCCCTCACTCAATCGTTGGCGGCCTACTACGCCTCGCTGTGCCTGCTGATCGCCGCGCTTTTTCTTTTCCGCTTTATCAACGGCAAACGACTCGGTCGTGTACTGCGGATGGCGCCCGAAAAGCACGAAGCCTTTGCCGCTGCCTGCGGGGTGGATTACAAACGGGCGCGGATTACCATCTTCCTTCTTACGTCCGTGGCGCTGGGATTCATCGGGGGCTTCTATGCGGCCCAGTACCGCGGAGTCGCCTATTCGATATTCGATTTCCAGACGGTGCTCCTCGGGCTTGCGATGATCACCATCGGCGGGATCGGCCGGGCGGAAGGCGCGGTGCTCGGAACACTGGTGGTGATTTTTCTGCGTGACGTGCTGCTCGAACTTGGACCCTGGCGTTATCTGATCATCGGAACGGCAATGCTCGGTGTCGTTCTGTTTCTAAACAACGGCTATTTCGGCATTCGCCGGCAGTTCAATGCCTGGCGCGCTAAAAAACGCGGGGAATGGCGATCAACTCGCACCGAAAAAGGCGGCGAGACGCTCCCCGAGGAGGCGACTGAAAGCAATGACAGGGATGCGCTCTATTTTCGCCGCTTCGACAAGGTTCAGCGCGACCATCTGAAGGACCTGATCACGCCAGAGGCGATCGAGGAACACCGGCGCCAGCCGCTCGGGCAACATTCCGAAGGACTCGAGCGCATACTTCTCTATTTCCGCCGCGCCAAGCTTGAAGACAAATACGCTCTCCACAGCGCGGGGCCTCAGGGGCCGTACAAGATCATCGCCTTCTCGGGCGTTCGCGGCGTTTCACCACGGCTCGTCGATGACCGCGAGTTCCGCACACTCGATGAGGCCTATCATGCCGTCTTCATGCGACGCATTCACGACCTGCTGGAGAGTTGATGGAGACTGAGATGTCGGCGATAGACGGGAACGGCCAGATCGACAAGGACCATCAGGTGCGGGCTCACTTCGATCGGATGACCCGCGCTTACCTTGTCTCGGTGCTGGACGATGAACTGATCGAGGAGCATCGAACCCGCGATGGGGCCCATCCGAGCGAGTCTCTGTCTCGATTTCTGGCCTGGTGCCAGCGTCGCCCGCTCGACCAGCAATATGCCGTGAAGGCCGAAGCCGACGGCACCTTCCGCCTCGTGAGCTTTTCAGGCCGGCGCGGTCAACCCCCTCGCTATATCGGCGACGAACGCCATGCGACCCTGCAGGAGGCCCGCCATGGCGTCTTTCTTCGCCACATCCGTGATCTGACAGAGAAATAGCAATGGCCCAACAAAAGATCTTCGGCTACGCGAACCGCATCTCCGTTCGCCCTGGCGAAGAGATTTCCTTTCATGTCAATTGCGACGGCGCGAGTGAGGCGGATGCGCAACTTGTCAGGCTGATTCATGGCGATACCGGCAAAGCGGGCCCTGGCCACGTTGAAGTCGAGGTCGACAGCCCTGTTAACGGACGCTGGGCGGTCAAGAAGCAGTTCACTCAGCTTGGCAGCTTTCTCAAGGTGACCGATCCTCAAAACAAGCTCGCCGTGTCCGGCAACTTCTCGCTTTTGGCCTTCATCTGGCCGACAATGCCGCAGCGAGGCAGCCGCCAAACGATTTTGGGGCGCTGGGATACGCTGCGCAACGCCGGTTACGCGCTCGGCATCAATCCAGCCGGACATCTCGAATTTTGGGTTGGTAACGGTACGGAGGTCGACTACGTCACCGCTGAACTGCCCCTGGTTGCGAAAGTGTGGTATCTCGTCGGCATCTCATACGATCGGCAGACCGGGCGTGCCGAGCTTTATCAAGAGGGCGTACTCAACCGGTACAATTCGCTGGTCGGCAAGGTAGTCCCCTACGATCTGGCAAGCCACGTCGTTCAGAAATTCCGCTTCAAGCCCGAGAACAGGGCCGACGTGCCGTTCATCATTGCCGGTGCGCGCGACGAGCACGCTCTGCGCGGCCCTTTTGTGAACGACCTGTATGCTGGAAAGATCGACCGTCCCGCTATCTGCGGCCGCGCCCTGAGCCGGGCCGAACTGGACGCTTGTCGCCAGGGCGGATTGCCGCCCGGCGATTCAGTGCTCGCCTATTGGGACACTTCCAGGGAGTATACCGCCAATGGCGTCGGTCAGGAGGTGACCGACACCGGCCCGCATGGCCTCCACGCGAAAGGTGTCAATCACCCGGTGCGCGCGATGACTGGCTGGAACTGGAACGGCAAGGACGATTGTTTCCGAATTGATCCTTCCCAATTCGGCGGCATTGAATTCCACCCCGATGCGCTGACCGATTGCGGCTGGGAAGCAACCAACCGCATGACGGTGCAGACTGGGCTCAAAAGCGGCATCTATGCCGTGCGACTGCGGATTGGACCCGGCACCGGCATCGCCGAAGAATATATCTCGTTCGTCGTGCGTCCAACGACTGCGACCGGAAAACTCTGTTTTCTCGTGCCGACGGCAAGCTACCTCGCCTACGCCAACGAATCCTTGAGCTTCGACGCACAAATCATTCAGCCGATGACCGGACAGCCACCCGTCGTCACCGATCTCGACGTCGAGACCTACGAACACCGGGAATACGGTCTGTCGACCTACGATCATTACGAAGACGACGCCGGAGTCTGTTTCTCCTCTTATCTGCGTCCCATCATCAACATGCGACCAAAATACCGCATGTCGAGCATGAACATCACGTGGCAATTTCCCGCCGATCTTTCGATCGTGGCCTGGATCGACCATATGGGCTACGACTGCGACTTCATCACCGATGAGGATCTGCATCGGGAAGGCCTGGATCTGCTTCGTCCCTATCTCTGCGTCATCACCGGCACCCATCCCGAATACGTATCGGAAAAAATGCTCGACGCGCAGGAAGATTACGTGGCCGGGGGCGGACGGCTCATCTACATGGGCGGCAATGGTTACTATTGGGTCATTGGCTTCGATTCCGAAATGCCGGCATGCATGGAGGTCCGCAAGCTCGATTCCGGCATGCGCGCCTGGGCGGCCAAGCCGGGCGAACATTATTTGCAGACCACCGGAGAAAAGAGCGGGCTGTGGCGTAACCGCGGTCGCGCGCCGCAGAAGCTGACCGGCGTCGGCTTCATCGCCGAGGGCTTCGAGACCTCAGCTCCCTATCGCAAAATGCCCGATGCCTGGCACCGCACAGTATCCTGGATCACCGAGGGCATCGAGGGCGAGGTCTTTGGAGACAAGGGCCTTGCCTACAATGCCGCCGCCGGAGTCGAACTCGATCGTTACGACCTCAGCCTCGGCACGCCACCCCACACCAAAATCATCGCCTCTTCTGGCGGACATTCCGATAATTATGTGCTGGTGACCGAAGAGCTGCTCTATGCGTATGCGGGTCTTACCGGTTCCCTCGACTATCGCATCCGTGCCGACATGACATATTTCACCGCCCCCAACGACGGCGCAGTCTTTTCGACCGGCTCGATTGCTTACGGTCAGGCGCTTCCGGCGAATGGCTTCGACAATTCTGCGGCGCGTGTGCTCGCCAATGTCGTCAACGCCTTTTTGAAGCCCGGCAGCCTGCCTGGCGGCAATTGGACGATCGAAGAAAAGCAGTGGCGATAAAAATTTGAATCGCTCTTGCTTTGCCTGATCGCCGTTAGCGATCCGCCATAACGGCGAACCCGAACTCGGACGCACTTTCCTCGATGAAATGCCACAGGCTGCGCGCGAGACTGCGGAACACGGCGATTTCGTACACCGGATGGTCGTTTTCATTCTCGATCCGCCAGAGCATGATGCCGAGGTGGGCACAACTGGTGACCGCTGCCGAGCCCGGCAGAAATACACCGTCGTGCAAATCGATCGAAACGCCCTTCTCCAGCAGGGCAGCCGCGCGCGGGCCTATCAACCTCAAGGTCGCATAGCCATCCGACTGATCCGTCACGGCGGCCGCATCGCCAATTGCCTCGGAAAGCTCCGCTGCCAAAGGCCGACCTGCCTCGCGTTGAAAAAGCCAGGCTCGCGGACCGAGACCGATTACCGCTAACGCGCTATTCGCCACGCGCCGCGGACCATCAGGCAACGCCAGACCGTAGCGGGCTTCCAATCGAGCAGACACATCGGGGCGACGCCCCTTGTAAACAATCATCGTCGCCAACTGCGGATTCCGTTCGCAGACGAGGACACCCGCGCGGCTTGGTTCCACGGATCCCCGCAATTCGGGAAATGCACTTGCCGCTTTCAACATTCTGGAGGAACTCTCAACCATGAAGCCGTACTCCCTCCGGGTCGACGGCAATGGGTGAGACGATCTCGATCTCGACGTCGCCGTTTCGGACCGGATCAAAAGCACGCATGCGTATTCCGATGCGGGTCGCTCCACGTTTGACCAGAGCCAGCCCGATCCAGGATTCCACGCTGGGCGAATAAACAACGGACGTCACGTAGCCTTCATCATTGTCGGCGGTCGGCGCAGCTCCAAGCGCCAGAACGTGTGCCCCCGCGCGGATGCGTTGGCTTGGGTCGGCAGGTCGTACACCAACCAGCATGGGGCGATCGCCGACCATCAACGCCGGGCGTCGGGCCATGATCCGGCCGACATAGTCCTTTTCAGCAGACGCCATTCGTCCCAGGCCCAGATCGCTAGCGACCGTCTGACCATTCAGCTCATTGCCTGCGACGTGGCCCTTTTCGACACGCATGACGCCAAGAGCTTCCGTGCCATAGACGCAACCGCCAAGCGCGATGGCCTCGCGCGCGAGCTCATCGAGCAGGCTCTCGCCGTAGCGTGCGGGAACAGCGATCTCATAGGCCAATTCGCCGGAGAACGATAATCGGAAGAGCCGGGTCGGAATGTCTCCCAGGGCGATGTCGCGGCAGGCAAGATACGGAAAGGCTGCATTGGAAATATCGGCGGCCGTTCCATAAATGGCCTGGATCACCTCGCGGGAGCGAGGTCCGGCCACCGAGTATTGCGTCCAGTGCTCGGTCACCGACACCATGGCGACATCGAGCTCTGGCCACACCACCTGGTGGTAGAACTCAAGATGCTGCATCACTTTCGCGGCGTTCGCTGTGGTGGTCGACACGACATAGTGCTGTGGTCCCAGGCGCGCCGCGGTGCCGTCGTCCATTACAAAGCCATCCTCGCGCAGCATGACGCCGTAGCGCGTCTTGCCGACAGGCAGCGTGGAAAACTTGTTGATGTAGATCCGATCCAGAAAGATGCCGGCATCAGCGCCTTTGACGTCGATCTTGCCGAGCGTTGAAACGTCGCACACTCCGACCGCCGAGCGGGTGGTCTTCACCTCGCGGATGACGCTCGCAAGCCAGTCCGTCTCGCCCGGTGCGGAGAACCATTGTGGCCGGAGCCACTGGCCGGCATCGACCATGGTCGCGCCCTGGCGGAGGGCCCAGTCATGTCCGGACGGATACCGGGTCGGCTTGAAGTGTCGGCCGCGATGCCGGCCGGCAAATGCCCCGATTGCAACAGGAAGATGCGGTGGGCGCATGACGCTTGTGCCGGTCTCCTCCATGGAGCGGCCTGTCAGCTCGGCCATGATGGCGTGGCCAATGATGTTGCCGGTCTTGCCCTGGTCGGTCGCCATCCCCAACGTCGTGTACCGCTTGAGATGTTCAACCGCGCGGAAGCCTTCGCGCCATGCGATTTCAATATCCGCGACAGTGACATCGTTCTGCTGGTCCACGAACGATTTTCCGCGCCCGCTGGTCACATGCCAAAGCGGGGCGACTGCAACTGCTTCATCCTGTGAGCGCGGGATTTCCAGTGTCGTCCCGGTAAATCCACAGTCTTCGGCTGCCGCAGCTCCCGCCGCGCTTCCTGCTTGCAAGCAGGCCGACGATCCGTAGTCACCTGACACCGCGCCCGCGATGCTCATGCCTTCGGGCAGTGATGATGGCAGGAACGCAGACACCTCGGGCGACCAGCGCGGACGCCCGCCTTTGTGGGTCGTCAAGGCGATTTGCGGATTCCATCCTCCCGACACGGCAAGGCCATCTGTCTCGATCCTGAACACCGAGCGATCTTGCACAATCTCGACGGCCTTCAAACCTCGCGATCCACCATAGGCCCTGGTGACCTTGGCGCCGAGCAACAGGCGGACACCCAGGCGGTCAAGCGGCAACGAGAGCGAGGCAGGAACCTCGGCGCGCGGATCGACAACGGCAATTACCTCGGTCCCCGCCGCGCAGAGATCCAGGGCTGTCCGCCACCCGTCGTCCGAAGTCGTGAAGACGATCGTACGGCGCGCCGCAACGGCTGCAAACCGGTTGAGATAGGTCCTGACTGCCGACGCCAACATGATGCCGGGTCGGTCATTGTCAGCAAAAGCGATCGGTCGTTCGACAGCGCCCATCGCGTTGATGCAACGCTTCGCCACAAAATGCCACAGCCGCTGGCGAGGAAGACCTCTTGGTGGCGTTGGCAAATGATCAGCAACCCGCTCCAGCGCACCGTAAGTTCCGCCATCGTAGGCGCCGAATACCTGTGTTCGCCTGAAGATGCGCGCGTCCGGCATCGCGGTCAGTTCATCCTCCACCGATCTGGCGAACTCGGCACCGGGTCGGCCATCGATTTCGTCGCGT
>DATHHQ010000350.1:0-6428 GCA_035490095.1 Bradyrhizobium sp. | reverse complement strand
CAAGTCGCTCAACGAAGCGGTCCAGATCCAGTCCGATATGGTCCGTGCGCGCGGCGAAGTGTTCATGTCGCGGGCCAAGTCCACCACCGAATATCTCGGCAAGCTCGTCGCCGACGGTGCGAAGACCGCCCAGGACAACCTCTCGAAGGTCGCGTCTTACAGCAAGACCGCCTGATCGCTTTTCGGATCAGTCGACCAGCCGATCTTTCGAAGGCCCGCTTGATGCGGGCCTTCTTTTTGACGGGCATTCCCCCTGCAGACGGCGTTCCCCGGATGCCGCGCAGCGCGCCGCTCTTGCGGCGTGGTGCGCTGCTGATCCGAGGTCCAACAAGAGCGCCGCCGATTTGTGGGTCCCGGCTCTGCGGCGCACCGCAAGATGCGTTGCACCGCGTCCGGGACACGATGCATTGCTTCGGTCAAGATGACGGCGGTAGCACAGTTCCTATGTACCGGTTCCCTTAGCTCGGAAGGTTTCATGACCGTCCCCGGCAAATTCTCGTTCGACGCTCCCGGCGATGCTGCGCGCGCGGCCGAGTTGCGGCGCGTCAAGGCGCTGGCGACGCTGGTGCTGGCGGGCACTCTGGTTGTGTTCATCACGGCCAAGAGCTTGCTGCATGTGCATCCGGTGTTCGGCTTTGTCGCCGCGTTCGCGGAAGCTGCGACCATCGGGGGCCTCGCCGACTGGTACGCCGTGGTGGCGTTGTTCCGCAGGCCGTTGGGATTGCCGATCCCGCACACCGCGATCATCCAAAGCAATCAGCACCGCATTGCGGACAAGCTCGGCGAATTTATCGAGGTGCATTTTCTCGAAGCCGCACCCGTCGACGCCAAGCTGCGCCAGATCGACTTCGGCTCCTTCATCGCCGACTGGCTGCGCGACCGCAAGCGCAGCACCGATCTCGCCCGCTTCACGCTGCGGCTTCTGCCCGAAGCCGTCTCGGCGACCGAAACCTCGGGCCTGATGACGTTCATCACCCGCCGCATCAGCACCCAGTTGCAATCGATCGATCTCGCGCCGCTCGCCGCCGGCACGCTGCGCGGTTTCGTCGCCGAGGGCCGGCATCAAGGGTTGCTCGATGACATCCTGCGCGCGGTGCATCAGACGCTGACCCAGCCGGAAACCATGGCTGTCATCCGCGACAAGATCCGCGGTGAAATGCCGACGCTGCTCAAACTCTATCGCGCCGACAAGTTTCTGGTGAACAGGATCGTCGCATCAGCGACCACGTTTTTCGAGGAAGTTCGCAACGATCCCAAGCATCCGTTCCGTGGCGAATTCGATCGCATGATATTGTCGTTCGTGGACCGGCTCGGCAGCGATCAAAACTTTGCCGATCGTCTCGACGGGTTGAAGCGCGACCTGCTGGCGCGTCCCGAACTCGGCGCCCTGGCGCGCAATATCTGGTCGAACGTGCGATCGTTTATCGATCGCAGCGCCAGCGGCGAGACCCAGGTGCTGCAGCAACACCTCACCCGAATGTTCATGGAAGCAGGCGAGGCGCTCGCTGGCGATTCCGAGCTAAGGGGCGAGATCAACCAGGGTCTGGTTGCCGTGTTCGGAAGCTTCATCGCCGATCAGAAAAGCGGCGTCTCGAGCTTCATCTCCGATCAGGTCAAGGCCTGGGACATGGGGCAGCTGATTTCGCTGATCGAAATCAACATCGGCAAGGATCTGCAATACATCCGCTTCAACGGCTCGCTGATCGGGGGGGTGGCGGGATTGGGCCTCTACACCATCGAAGTGCTGCTGCGTTGGCTGTGACTTTTAGATCACGGCAAGGCACCTAAGTGCTGCGATCCCTGGCCGCGTCAATAGGGGCGGCTTGAAACGCCAAAAGCGGTTCCTTAGCTTTAACTACAGATTGCTGCATTGCGGAACGATTCTAACAGGTTTGCGTCTTCCTAATGGTCCATTAGCCGGCTGCCGAGACTTAAGGGGCCGGCTCCGAAAGGAGCTACAATGTCCGCCACTGCCCAGAGGCTGCGCCCGCCGTCCAAAACCCTGATGTTTCTGGAGGGGCGGGCGATCCATGAGCTTGGTGCGTTCCTTGGCGCATTGCCGCTGCTCAGCCTGGCGCCGAAAGGCGACGGTCATCCGGTGCTGGTGTTGCCCGGGCTGGTCGCCTCGGATACCTCGACGCGCCCGCTGCGCAGCTTTTTGAAAAACCGCGGCTATGCGGTCAGCGGCTGGCGGCAGGGCCGCAATCTCGGCCTGCGCGACGGTGTGCAGCGTGCGATGGTCGATCTGGTGCATGAGCTCAGCGACGCCAGTGGACGCAAGATCAGCCTGGTCGGCTGGAGTCTTGGCGGTCTCTACGCGCGCCAGCTCGCCAAGATGATGCCGGATCGCGTGCGCTCCGTGATCACGCTCGGCAGTCCGTTCGCGGGTCACCCCAAGGCGACCAACGCCTGGCGGGTCTATGAGATGGCGAGCGGCCGCCGCGCCGACGAAGAGGACGGACGGTTCGGTGGATCGCTGGCGGGCACGCCGCCGGTGCCGACCACCGCGATCTTCAGCCGCACCGACGGCATCTGCGCGTGGCAGGGCTGCATGGAAAAGAGCTCCGCGAAGTCCGAAAGCATCGAGGTCGAAAGCAGCCATTGCGGCATGGGCCATCATCCCGCCGCGGTTTACGCGGTGGCCGATCGTCTGGCGCAGCCCGAAGGCAAATGGGCGCCGTTCGACCGCAGCGGCTGGCGCAGCCTGGTCTATCCCGATCCCGCCAGGTGACGTCGATCTCAGGCTGAGATTTACGCTTTCGGCGGCGGCGCCGAGCCGAGGATGCCTTCGATCGAAAGCCCGAGCCCGAGCAGCTTCGTATCGCTGTCGACGGGACCATCGATCTCCAGTCCGACCGGCAAGCCGCCCGGCGTCAGCCCAGCGAACACCGACAGGCCGGGAATGCCGGCGTTGCTGCCGGGATCGGTGTTGCGGATCATGGTGTCGAACGTCGGCACCGGCTTACCGCCGTCGATCGACATCTCGCCCGATCCCTTCTCCATGTCGATCAAAGGTGCTGCGGCAATCGTGGTTGGAAACAGGATGGCGTCCAGATCATGGTCGCGGAAATACGCCTCGTACATCTTCTGCAACGCCGGCCGCTGTACCGTGATCACATCCTGATAGGCCGCGCCAAAGGCGTCCGCCGTGATGGCGCCGAATGCGCCCTGGACGTCGGGGCTGGCGATCTTGCCGGCGATATCGGCCAGCGTGATGCCCTCGATGCCGGACGCCTGGAGATAGGCGGGGAGATCCGCAATCGGTTCATGCAGCGCGACCACGAATGATACCTTGCCGTTCTGTTCGAACAGTCCAGCCATGTCGGCATCGACCAGAACGACGCCGGCGTCCGCGAGTTTTTCCCGTGCGGCCCTGGCGACGGCCTCAACGTTGCGATCGAGCCCGCTCCAGAACGATGCGGGAATGCCGAGCCGCTTTCCGCGCAGCGGCTCCGCCCTGGCCATCGCGGTGCCGGTGATGACGGAATCCAGCAATGCCACGTCCGCGACCGTGCGGCCCATCGGACCGACGGTGTCGCGGGTGTGACTGATCGGGACCACCAAATTGTCATCGTGATAGCGCCGTTGCGCGCCGCCATTGCCGACCGATGGCCTTAAGCCCACGGTACCGGTCAGCGCCGCCGGCACCCGGGTCGAGCCGCCGGTATCGGATCCGAGGCCGCAAGCGACGATGCGCGCCGCGATGGCCGCCGACGTTCCGCCCGATGAGCCGCCGGGAATCCGGGTCTTGTCATAAGGATTTTTCACCGGCCCTGCGAATGACGAAAGATTGGTGCTGGTGATCCCGAATGCAAGTTCATGCATATTGGTCTTGCCGATGATGATGGCGCCGGCATCCAGCAATTTCTGAAGCGATGGCGCATTCCTGGTCGGCCGCGCATTCCGCAGCGCCGGCGTGCCGCCCGACGTCGGCATGTCTGCGGTGTTGATGTTGTCCTTGACGACGATGGGCAGGCCGGCGAGGGCACCGGTCGTCTCGCCCTTGTCGACCCGGCCTGCCGCCGCCAGCGCGCCATCCCTGTTCAGGACAATGAACGCGTTGAGGTCCTTGGCTTGCTCCGCGCGTTCGAGCGCGGCCCGCACGGCGCTGACGGCCGTTATCTTCTTGCTGTGGATGTCAGCGACGATCTCGGCGGCGGTGGGTACAGTGGTATCGGCCATGGCTGAACTCACAGATGCGAGGAAAGGGGGCGCCGCAGCACCGGCGGCGAGGGCTATCGACGATGTCAGCATATCGCGGCGTGAGGGACTTGTTGTCATGGACTCCTCCTCCCAATCTGCTGTGGTTCGGTGTTTTATTCCTTCGGCCGCTTGTCGAATACGCGCTTGGCCTTGCCGAGCGAGCGCTCCAGCGTCTCGGGCGCCACTGCCCTGATGCGCGCGGTGATGCCAATGGTGTTCTTGATATAGGTGGTGACCCGCTCGGCGTGTTCGACAAGCCCGTCGCCGTCCCAGCTTTCCGGTCGCGCTTCCGCCAGCACCGTCATCTCGTCCATCCGCCCTTCGCGCGTCAATTCGATGATGAAATGACCGCCGCACCAGTCGGTAGCGAGCAGCACTTCCTCGATCTGGGTCGGGAACACATTGACGCCGCGCAGGATGATCATGTCATCGGAACGTCCCGTGACCTTCTCCATGCGCCGCATGCCGGGCCGCGCCGTGCCCGGCAGCAGCCGCGTCAGGTCGCGGGTGCGGTAGCGGATGATCGGGAATGCTTCCTTGGTCAGCGAGGTGAAAACAAGCTCGCCCTTTTCACCGTCGGGCAGCACCATACCGGTCTCGGGATCGATCACCTCCGGATAGAAATGGTCCTCCCAGACATGCAGGCCGTCCTTGGTCTCGACGCACTCCTGCGCGACGCCGGGGCCGATCACTTCGGACAAGCCGTAGATGTCGGTGGCGTCCATATCGAACGCCGCCTCGATCTCGGCGCGCATCGCGTTGGTCCAGGGCTCGGCGCCGAAGATGCCGAATTTCAACGACGACTTGCGAGGTTCCAGGCCCTGCTTTCTGAATTCGTCCAGGATTGCCAGCATATAGCTTGGCGTCACCGTGATGATGTCGGGCTTGAAGTCATTGATGAGCTGCACCTGCCGCTCGGTCATGCCGCCGGAAACCGGCACCACGGTGCAGCCGAGCCGCTCCGCGCCGTAATGCACGCCAAGGCCGCCGGTGAACAGGCCATAGCCATAGGCGTTGTGGATGATCATGCCGGTGCGGCCACCCGCGGCGCGGATCGAGCGCGCCATGACGTCCGACCACATGTCGATATCGGCTCTTGTGTATCCGACCACGATCGGCTTGCCGGTGGTGCCGGAGGAAGCGTGGACGCGAACCAGCTTCTCGCGCGGTACCGCGAACATGTTGAACGGGTAATTGTCGCGCAGGTCGGTCTTCGCGGTGAAAGGAAAGTTGCGGAGATCCGACAGTTGCCGAAAATCCTGAGGCTTCATACCGGCCTTGTCGAATGCCTTTCGGTAGTGGGCGACGTTGTCATAGGCGTGCGCCAGCGTCCAGCCGAGGCGCCTGGTCTGCAATGCGATGATTTCATCGCGCGATGCACGCTCGGCATCGTCCATCTCGGCGCGATAGCTGCCGGGTCTGATTTGCTGGTTGGTCGAAGCCATCGCGCGTTTCCCTAAAATCAGAGGTTCATTTCAGCTTCATATCGACCAGGCATCGGCGTCAGGCCGGCACCCATGCGCCGCCGACGGTGCGGGAATGGCCGCGCAACTCGGCAATCGCGACATCATCGACGGTGACGCGCACATCGTAAATCCCGGAACGTCCGGTTCGCGAGATTTCTCGTGCCGTCGCTGTCAACCGATCGCCGAGCTTGCCCGGCCGGACAAAGGAGATGTTGCACTGCGCCGTGACAGCGCGCTCATTGTAGGAATTGCAGGCAAAGGCGAATGCCGAGTCGGCCAGTGCGAAAATGAAGCCGCCATGGGCGATGCCGTGGCCGTTGACCATGTTCGGCTTGACCGTCATCGTCAGGACGGCTTCGCCTGCCTTGATCTGCAGGACCTCCATGCCGAGACCCTTGCTGGCGTCGTCTTCCCTCCACATCGCCTCCACGCAAGCGCGCGCCAGTTCGTCGGGGGAAAGCGTGGCCTTGAGGTTCACTGCGGTGTTCTCGCCAATTTGCACGGCCGCCCGTCGATCAGGTTCGGGTACAAGACGTTCTCCAACTCGTTGCAACAAGCCTCTTGAACTAAGCGATCAGTCGGTTAGTCATGATGCGAAGCCCCCATGGTGTCAACGATCCCCGCAGGCGTCAAATCGCGTTCGAAAGTCGCTCCAGAAATCGGAACACCCATGCCGCCAGCTTCCAAAAAACACCATAGTCCGCCTGTTATGGTCGAGGCGCGCTGCGTGCGCCTGCTGGCGAAGGCTGACGATCCGGC
>DATHHQ010000349.1:0-3337 GCA_035490095.1 Bradyrhizobium sp. | reverse complement strand
GGTTGGGCGACCGCGGCGGCCTGTGGCTGGGCGTTGGGATTGATCCAGCAGGCATGAACGCGGCGGTCGAGCGACTCCGGCACCTTGGAGTCGATTTCCGCGCCAAAGCGGGTCAGGCACCGAAATGTCGCTTGGATGTGGCCACCGGGACAACCGAAGCGGTCGTAGAGATCGAGATGCCGGAAGGCGGTATCGAGATCGTCGTTCCACATCAGGCGCACCATGCGGCGACCGAGCCAGACGCATTCGGGATTGCCGGCCGGCCCGTTGATGGCCTGCGACGCCTCGACGAACTGGTCGGTCTTGCGCTGATTATCCTTGGCGGCATCAGCCGAATTGGCCGCCGGCGGCTTGCCCTGCTCCTGGGCGCGAAGGTCGCCGCTTTGGGCGATGGCGCTGCCGATACCGATCAGGAGGGCGAGCCCGGGGACGGCGAGAAGGCGCAAAACCGCATCTTGAAGCTGGAGCACCCGTCGACCCATAAATTCCCCGAATTGTTGCCTGCCTGCGGCCAGCACTGACGCGCCGGCTTGATGCCGTTCAAATGGGTCTCCAATGCGGCGGAGATACCCCTGAAATCCCATGACGGACATTTTGGATTTTGTCCAGCAAAGTCACAACTTTATCATGCTGTGGTAAAGCCGTAACGGGGAAAGGCCGTATCCTGCTCTTGGCAGATGGCTGGTGACCAGCTAATCGACGATCCCTGCCCGGAGGATGGAACTGATTTCTCTTCGTACGCCACTGGCGCTTCTCCTGATATCCTTGGGTGCGATCGCTGCCGTCTGGTGGTGGCTGGCCACGCCTATCAATTTGGCGCGCGCGCCGATCGATCCCAATGCCAAGCTGCTGTGTGTGTCCTATGCGCCGTTCCGCGACGCGCAGACGCCGCTCATGCCGACCACCCATATCGCACCGGAACAGATCGCCCAGGATCTGGCGCAGCTCGCCAAGATTACCGATTGCGTGCGCACCTATTCGATCGAAAACGGCCTCGATCAAGTTCCAGCGCTGGCCGCCAAAGTGGGATTGAAAGTCATCCAGGGGATCTGGCTCGGCAGCAACCGCCTGAAGAACCTGGCGCAGATTTCGACCGTAGTGGGCCTGACCAAGGAATACCCCAGCGTCATCACCGCGGTGGTCGTCGGCAACGAGGTGCTGTTGCGCGGAGAGATGACCACGTCCGATCTCGCCGCTCACATCCGGTCGGTCAAGTCGCAGGTTGCGGTTCCCGTCACCTATGCCGACGTGTGGGAATTTTGGCTCCGCAATCGGGAAGTCTATGACGCGGTCGATTTTGTCACGATTCATATCCTGCCTTACTGGGAGGATTTCCCGATCCGCGCCAGACATGCCGCCGCCCATGTCGACGCCATTCGCAAGCGGATGGCCGTGGCGTTCCCCGGCAAGGAAATCCTGATCGGCGAGACCGGCTGGCCGAGCCAGGGACGGATGCGCGAAGGGGCGCTGCCGTCGCGTACCAATCAGGCGCGGGTGGTCTCGGAAATCTTGCTGTTAGCGAAGCAGGAGAACTTTCGCGTCAATCTGATCGAGGCTTACGACCAGCCGTGGAAACGCGAGCTCGAAGGCACGGTCGGCGGATATTGGGGCCTGATCGATTCAGTGCAGCGCGCGGTGAAATATCCGCCCAATGAGCCCATCAGCAACTTTCCGTTCTGGAAGCTGCAGATGGGGTGCGGAATGGCGTTGAGCTTTTTCGTGTTCGGCGCGGCCGGGCTGACCCTGCGCCGGCGGCCCTGGACGCCGCGCATCGCATCCTGGATCGCGGTCGGAATTTCCGCGACCACGGCCGGAATTCTGTTGGGCGTCGCCGCCGACAAGATGTTCTATGAAAGCTACGGTTTCGGTGGCTGGCTCCGGTGGGGCTCGCTGCTGGCGGCCGCGATCGCTTCGCCCTTGCTGTGCGCCAACGCCATGATGTCGGGGCGCCCGCTGCCGACATTTCTGGAACTGCTGGGTCCTCGCGACGAGCGAGCCCGATCGGCGCTGACGATGATCCTGGGAGCCGCGCTGATCGTGACCAGTTTGATCGGCGCGGAGACCGCGCTCGGCTTTGTGTTCGATCCGCGCTACCACGATTTTCCCTTTGCCGCGCTGACCATGGCCGTGGTGCCGTTCGCGACGCTGATGCTGCTCAATCGCCCGCCGGAGGGATCGCGGCCGATCACCGAGGTCGTATTCGCCGGCCTGCTGGCGGGTGCGGCACTCTACACCGGGTTCAACGAAGGCCCGAACAACTGGCAATCATTGTGGACTTGCGCGATGTATTTTCTGTTCGCCGTTACGCTGTGGCGGGCGCGGGTCGTGCAAATCCCAAAATAAGCAGGCCGATCGCCAGACCCGACAGGCCGAGATTGTAGAGCACGATGCCGAATCCGGCGGCGATCAGCCCGCCGGTGAGCAAAACGATTGACGGTCGGATAAGGTGAAGCGTCGCGATGACGAGCGCCACGATGCCGAACACCGAATTGCGAAACAGCGACGTCACCAGGATGCGGGTCTTGCACAGCATGGTCTGCAGGCCGGCGTCGCATGCCAGCGCGACCGTCGAGAGCTCGATCGCCATATAGCGCAGATAGAGCGCGTAGCCGACGGTGACGAAGCCGACGACCAACAGCCATTGCACCTGGTACGGCGTCAGCCGAAACGGAGATTTTTTCACTGGAGCATTTTCCGGGCTAAGTGGAATCCGGTTAGCCGCGAGAAAATGCGTCTAACAATTATTTGCGCGCCTTCTGGCGAATACGCACAAGGCGAATATGGTCGGGAATGCAGGGCGGGACAACCCGGCGCAGGCAGCGAACGCGCCAATTTCGCGAAAACGCATGAGAGTCTGCATACAAGTTATTGGAAACAGAAGCTTTAATTGATCAGCTAGAGCCTTTTCCGTTTCGATAGATCGAAACGGGGCTCTAGATTCTTGATTTGACGCGTTTTCTTGGTGCGAACCGGTCTCCACCCCGGATCAAGTACGGGGCAGGCTTTCGCTTGAAAACGCTCTACCGCCTGGTGAAGAGCGACGACAACGTGGTTTCCGGTTTTTTCGGCGGCTCCTCAACGACGGCTCGTTTTCCAATGCTCCGCCTGCGCGGCGGTGCGGGCTTGATCGAAGCGGGCGGCTCCTCGGACTTCATGGCAAGACGCTGGCCATCAAACACCGTCGTCTCGCATGGCCGCTGGCTTTCAAGCAAGGCAGCGCAGATTTTCGCAGCCGCCGCGGCATCGGCGAGCGGTCCGGCAACCAGCCGCAGCTGCATGCCAAGCCCGGTGGTGCTTTCCTTCACCACAATGATCGGGCGTAACGCCGCAAGCGCGG
>DATHHQ010000348.1:0-3507 GCA_035490095.1 Bradyrhizobium sp. | reverse complement strand
TGAAGTGCTCGCGCGCATCGGCCTTGCCGACCGCGCCGGCAGCAAGGTGCGCGACCTCTCGGGCGGCCAGATGCGGCGGCTGGAAATCGCGCGTGCCTTGCTGCATCGTCCTCGCCTGCTGCTGCTTGACGAGGCGACGGTCGGCCTCGACGTCAAGGCCCGCGCCGATATCCTCGGCCATGTCCGCCAGCTGGTCGCCGAACAAGGCATCGGCGTGCTGTGGGCGACCCATTTGTTCGACGAGATCATCGCCAGCGATGACCTCGTGGTACTGCACCAGGGTCGGGTTCTCGCGCATGGCCCGGTCGCGCGCATCATCGCCGACACCGCAACACAGGATATCAACGCCTCATTCAAGCGCCTCACCGAAACCGCGGCAGAGTCCGGGAGCCTTTCGCCATGACCTCCGCCATCATCAAGGATCAACCGGCCGGGTTTTCGCCCGCGCAGTACCTCACCTGCCTGAACGGCATCGTGTGGCGCGAGGCCCTGCGCTTCCTGCATCAGCGTGAGCGCTTCGTCTCGGCGCTGGTTCGGCCGCTGGTGTGGCTGTTCATTTTCGCGGCCGGCTTCCGCCAGGTGCTCGGCATCTCCATCATCCCGCCCTACGAAACCTACATCCTTTACGAGGTCTATATCGCGCCTGGACTGATGGCGATGATCCAGCTGTTCAACGGCATGCAGTCCTCGCTGTCGATGGTCTACGACCGCGAGATGGGCAATATGCGCACCCTGCTGGTGAGTCCGCTGCCGCGCTGGTATCTGCTGTTCTGCAAGCTTCTGGCGGGCACCGCGGTCTCGCTGCTCCAGGTCTATGCCTTCCTGCTGATTGCGTGGCTCTGGGATATCGTGCCGCCGCCGATCGGATATCTCACGGTCCTGCCGGCGCTGATCCTGTCCGGCCTGATGCTCGGGGCGCTCGGCATGCTGATTTCTTCAGGCATCAAACAACTCGAGAATTTCGCCGGCGTGATGAACTTCGTTATTTTCCCGATGTTTTTCGCTTCGTCCGCGCTTTATCCGCTATGGCGGGTGCAGGAGGGAAGCCCGATGCTCTATTACGTTTGCCTGTTCAATCCATTCACCCATGCGGTCGAGCTGATCCGCTTCGCGCTCTACGGACAAATCAACTGGATCTCGCTGGCGGTGGTTGGCGGCTGCACAGCGGCCTTCATGATCGGGGCGGTGTTCGCCTATGATCCGTCGCGCGGCCTCAGCCGCCGCGGACCCGCCGGAGGCGAGACATGAATTGGCGTATCATCATCTGCACGGCGCTTGCGGTCGCCGGATCCGCCGAACTCTGCTTCGCCGCGGATCCGCGCTATCCGGACTGGCCGTGCTCCCAGGCCAAGGTGCCGGATGTCTCGCTCGCCGCGGTGTGGGCCGGTCCGCCGCTCGACGACGTCGCGAGTAAATGGAAGGACGACGCCAAGGTGAGCGCACTGGTGCCGCGGCTGGCCGCAAGGCGCACGCCGCTCGACGAAGCCCAGAAGGCGATCACGGAATTTCTTGAGGGCTCGGCGACGCAAAAGACCGAGATGGGCAAGCTGTTGTTCGCCGGCCTGTTCGACACGCTCAATGCCCAGCGCGCGTCTGTGATGAGCGGGCTCGAGCGGGTGACCCGCAAACAGCGTGAGGCAGCAGACAAGATTCGGAGCGACACGCTTGCGCTGCAGGCCCTGCAGGGTGCGTCCCCGCCCGATCAGCCCAAGATCGACGAACTCGGCAATCAGCTGGTCTGGGAAACACGCATTTTCGAGGACCGCAGCCGGGTGATCAAATTCGTATGCGAGGTGCCGACGGCGATCGACCAACGGCTGTTCGCGCTCGGCCGTGTGATCCAGCAGGAGATGGAATAGCGCGCCGCGTGCTGCCGGCCGCTCGTTGGTGCTGCCCGCCAGTTAACGCGGCGACGAGTTCTCCTCGCCTGCCTGCGGCTCCGGCTGCGATTCCGCCACCGGCAGGTCGGCGCGCTGCCAACCGTCGGTCCCTTCGGGATACCAGGCCACATTGCGATACCCGTAGGACAACGCCCGCTTGGCCGCGTTCCACGACATCCAGCAATCGGCCTGACAGTAGATCACGAGCAGCGTGGCGCTGTTGCCGCCGGAAGCACGGGAAAGGCCGTGCCGCAGATAGTCTTCGGTCGCCGCGGCGAGCGTTCCGTAACCGGTGTCCGGCAGCCAGATGCTGCCAGGGATATTAAGCCGCGGCTTCTCGCGCCAAATCGTGCCTGCGGGAAGGTTTTGCGGCTTCGGCGCATGCGGCAGCACGTCAATGAACACACCCGCCCCCGCGCGCCAGATGGCTTCGGCCTCTCCGGTCGCCAGAACACGCGCGCCGGCGAGGGTTGCCGGAACAGGCGCGCGATAATTGTCGGTGCGGTATCCCTCAGGCTCGGGAGCGTTTTCCTGCGCGCGCGCCGGCAACGCCAAGGCAAGCGTAAAGGCAAGCGTGGCGGCGATCAGGCACGCAAGCTTCGACATCATGGCTGCTTCGTTATCGTCTCCGCGGTGATCGGCCTGTCGTTTTCGTCGAGCAACGGTACGCCGAAGTCGAGCAGTATCTTGTTGATGGCCGGCTGGTTCTCCTGGATCAGGCGGTTGAGCTGCCGTTTCCAGTTCTGGTCGGCCGGCCGGACACCCATGCCGATACGAAAAGCAAGGCGCGGTCCCGAGGTTTCCTTGACCAGTGGCGTGACGTGGAGCGGCGGGCTGGCCTGCTTGGCGTAGTAACCCGCCATCGGCCCCCACAGAACGCCGGCGTCGATCTCCCCCGACATCAGATCCTTGATCATGGCCGCTGACGAAGAATCGAAGCGGGTATCGATCATCAGCGGGTAAGGCCTGGCATTCGCCATCAGACCAGCGACCGCCATGTTGGTGGCAGGCGGCGTGCCGGCAACGATGCCTATGCGTTTGTCCTTGAGACGCGCGTCTTCAAGCGTCGCTACATCATCGAGACCGCTGCCCTGCTTGGCGACAAGCGCGTAGGCCGTGCGGTAATAGGGATTGGTGCCCTGAACGAGATCGTCGCCCTGCGGGAATCCCATGATGACGTCGCAACGATGGGCGGCGAGCGTCATCCGAACGAAACCGGTCGCCTGCGGAAAGTACATATAATCCAGCTTCTTCTGAAGCTTTTCGGCGAACAGTTCGCCAAGCTTGTTCTCGAACCCTTCGCCCTTCTCATTGGAGAACGGCAGATTGCGCGGATCGGCGCATACTCGGAGCACCTTGGGATCGACCAGTTCGATCGACAGATCGGTGCCATCAGTCGTCTGCGCTCGCGAGACCTCCCGGTCGATCAGCAAGACAATAAAGGCAAGGAGTGAAATCAAGAGCCAGCGGCGCAGCGCGGCATTGATCATCGCCGTCTTCTCCTTGTTGATCCGGGTGGCCAGTCAGACATCAACGACGTCCCTGCCGCAAGAGGCTTTGCGCGCGCCTTGGGATCATCGCTTGCCCATGCAGGAATCCTCCGCCTGCTGGGCGGCGGGAGGCTTGT
>DATHHQ010000347.1:0-2371 GCA_035490095.1 Bradyrhizobium sp. | reverse complement strand
GTCGGTCAGCATCAGGATGTGGGAGCGGCGATCGTTGGTCGACCGCATCCGCGTGCACAAATCGCGGCTCTCCAGGCCATCGAGCATCGCCACGAAATTCGGCCTGAGGATGCCGAGCGTATTGGCGATTTCGGTCTGGTTTCGTCCCGGATTCTTGTCGAGCAGCAGCAGAACCGAGAATTGCGCCGGGGTCAGTTGCAAAGGTGCTACGCAGCGCAGAAAATCCTCGAAGACTTTCAACTGCGCACGCTTGAGCGAATAGCCCAGCAAGTCGGACAATTCGCCCATCTGCAGCGCGGTGCTTTCCGCAGCACCCTCGGCAGGCTCTTTGCGGCGGGGCGCCTTGGCGAGATTCATGGCGGCGTTCTTGGAAACAGTCATCGCTCGAAGCTCACAATCCCGCTAGGCTTGCAAAAGCCCGGTGGGGCGATCCGGGCTTGAGATTATATTTGATAATTGTTATCCACCATATCAAATAGTGACAGCTTTTTTCAACTGCTGTTATCGGCGGTCCGGGGGCCCTTTTTGGGGCACGACCGGGCCGACGCCTGAGGGGGAGCGCCCGTTTTGAACACGACGATTATGCTGTTCCTGGTGCAGGACGGCATTACCAATGGCGCGATCTATGCGCTGCTCGGCCTTGCGTTGGTGCTGGTATTCGCCGTCACGCGCGTCATCCTGATCCCGCAGGGCGAGTTCGTCACCTACGGCGCTTTGACCTACGCCACGCTGTCGGCCGGCCAGGTGCCGGGCACCGCGCGGCTGGCGGTGGCGATGGGCGTGGTGGCGTTTGGCCTCGACCTGTTCGCTGGCCGCAGGTCGCTGCATCCAAGGCTCGTCGGGCGCGCGTTCGCGGTCAACATCATCCTGCCCGTCGTCATCCTGGCCCTGACCTCCTGGCTGGCAGGCCGGCAGACCCCGATCGCCATCAACATCGCGCTGTCGCTCCTGATCGTCGCGGCGATCGGACTGTTTCTCTACCGCATCGCGTTTCAACCCATCGCACACACCTCGGTGCTGGTGCTCCTGATCGCCTCGGTGGGCTGCCATCTCGCGCTGCAGGGCTTCGGGCTGGTGTTTTTCGGCGCCGAAGGCCAGCGCGGCCCGACCCTATCGGATGCCGCCTTCACCGTCGGCCCGTTGCGCTTCAGCGGCCAGAGCATCGCCGTCTATGCCATCACCGTCGCCTTCATTATCGGGCTGTGGCTGTTCTTCGGCTTCACGCTCTACGGCAAGGCGCTTCGCGCCACCGCCGTCAACCGGCTGGGCGCGCGCCTTGTCGGCATCCGGACCACGCTGTCGGGACAGATCGCATTCTTGCTGGCCTCGGTGATCGGGGCGATTTCGGGAATCCTGATCGTGCCGATCACGACGCTGTACTATGACACCGGCTTCTTGATCGGCCTCAAGGGTTTCATCGCCGCCATCATCGGCGGCCTCGTCAGCTACCCCCTGACCGCGATCGCCGCACTGGTGGTCGGCTCGGTCGAGGCATTTTCCTCGTTCTATGCCAGCAATTTCAAGGAAGTCATCGTCTTCACATTGATCCTTCCGGTTCTCGTGCTGCGGTCGCTGGCGGCGCCCGCGGTCGAGGAAGAGAAGGATTGATCGCGATGACGCAGCGGCTACCCATCATCGTGTTTGCGCTGATCATGGCGGCGATTCCGTTCATCCCCGGCATGCCGCCGTTCTGGATCGTGCTGTTGGACAATATCGGCCTCGCCGCGCTGGTGGCGATGGGGCTCGTGCTCTTGACCGGCGTCGGTGGTCTCACCTCATTCGGCCAGGCGGCGTTTTGCGGTTTCGGCGCCTATACGACGGCGGTGCTCACCACCGCCTATGGCGTATCGCCATGGCTGACACTGCCGGCTTCGCTGCTGGTCTCAGGCATCGCCGCGGTCGTGCTTGGCCTCGTCACGGTTCGGCTATCGGGTCACTATCTGCCGCTCGGCACCATCGCCTGGGGCATCGGCCTGTTCTATCTGTTCAGCAAGCTCGAGTTCCTAGGTCGCAATGACGGCATCTCCGGTATCCCGCCACTGACGATCGGCCCGTTGAAGATGCTTGACCCCGGAACGATCTATTTCGCGATCTGGATCGCGGTGCTGATCGCAGCGCTGCTCACCATGAACCTCCTGGACTCGCGCACCGGCCGCGCGATCCGCGCGCTGCGGCGCGGACACGTCGCCGCCGAAGCGTTTGGCGTGCAGACGCCGCGCGCCAAGCTCCTGGTCTTCATCTATGCGGCGGTGCTGGCCGGCCTGTCCGGCTGGCTCTATGCGCATTTCCAGCGGGCGGCCAATCCGACGCCGTTCGGCGCGCAGGCCGGCATCGAATATCTCTTCATCGCGGTGGTCGGCGGCGCCGGTTA
>DATHHQ010000346.1:0-13982 GCA_035490095.1 Bradyrhizobium sp. | reverse complement strand
CCAATCCCGCGCAACCGAGCGATGCCGCCAATAACCAGCGCAAGACCGACGAATTCGTCGAGGCCCAACAGGCCATCAACGGGCCGGCCGGCAACCCGGAATGCGTCTGGCTCGGCCGCCGCGTGGTCAGCCTGATGTGGCGCGACGACCTCGATACCGCTTTTCGCCATCTCGATCTCTACGACCGCTTCGGCTGTCCCGGTGGCCACATCCAGGCGACCTTTCGTTGCCTGACCCGTTTTGGCGCCGAGATCGACTCCAAGGTGCCGGAGTCGCTCGACCGGCGCGTTCATGCCTGCTGGATCAATCCCAACGCCCAGCCTCAGCCTGCCGCGGTGGCGCAACCTGCCCCGGCTTCGACGGCCGGTGCGGCAAATGCGGCACCCGCCCCGACGGCCCCGCCAACGCCTGCGGTCGCGCCCGCCAAATAACCCTAACCGCCGCGGAACAATCAGAAATTTTCGTGGTTTGGATATTTGCGCCCTCAAAACGCCATGGCGTCATAACAGTTGTTAAATGGCGTGGCAGAGATATGCTCGATTAGCCGCTGACTTGGTCGGGCCCTGGGGACGGGTCCGCTTCCCTGCCATCTTGACCCCGTATGGTTTTCTCGCGATGCGCGCCGTCGTCGCCGTTCTGCTCTTTGTCACCACCGTTCACGCTGCCCTTTGGGGGGTGTTCCGGGACAAGCAGGAGGCCCCGGACTTCAAGGGTATCCTGCCGAGCGTGTCCTATGCGCCGTTCGAAGGAACCTCGCATCCCGACGTCGACAACATTCCCAACGCCGAAAAAATCCGCGCCGACCTGAAAAAACTGGCGTCGCTGACGCGGGCGATCCGGCTTTACTCCTCGACCGGCGGCGTCGAACTGGTGCCCCCGATCGCCGCGGAATTCGGCTTGAAGGTCACGGTCGGCGCCTGGATCGACAAGAATGTCGACCGCAACGAGCGCGAGATCGACGCCGCCATCAATCTTGCCAAGCGCAACAGCAACGTCATCGGCGTCGTGGTCGGCAACGAGACGGTCTATCGCGGCGAGCAAAAGGTCGATGACCTCATCGGGCTCGTTAAAAGGGTCAAGAAGTCGGTCAACGTCCCGGTGACGACGGGCGAAATCTGGAACATCTGGCGTGACAATCCGGAGCTGGCCTCCTCGGTCGACTTCATCGCCGCGCACATTCTGCCCTATTGGGAAAACTTCACCGACAAGCAGGCGGTGGATCAGGCGGTCTATATCTACGGAATGCTGCGGGACAAATTCCCCGGCAAGCGGATCGTGATCGCGGAGTTCGGCTGGCCGAGCGCCGGCTATAACCTGAAAAATGCCGATCCTGGCCCGTTCGAGCAAGCGGCGGTGTTGCGCAACTTCGTCACCCGCGCCGAATCCATCGGCATGGAATACAACATCGTCGAGGCGATCGATCAGCCCTGGAAGTTCTTCGAAGGCGGCGTCGGACCTTATTGGGGCATTCTCAATGCGGCCCGCGAGCCGAAATTTGCCTGGACCGGGCCGATCGTCAACGAGAACTACTGGAAACTCGCCTTGCTCGCGTTGCTGGTCGGCGTCCTGATGTCGCTGCCGATCCTGCGGCTCGCCGACGCCACCGTGATGCAGTCGCTGATGCTGTCGGCGGCCGCCAACGGCATCGGTGCGTGGACGGCCACCGTGTTCGCGTACTGGACCGGCCACTACTTCGTGTTCGGTTCGGCCTTTGCGTTGACGCTGGGACTGATCCTGCTGGTTCCACTGGTGCTGATCGCGATGGCGCGGATCGAGGAAATCGCCGCCATAGCCTTCGGCCGAAACCCGCGCCGGCTGCTTGCAAAGGGGCCATCAGCCGAACCGGCCGTTACAGGCAGCGAGGCGTTTCCAACGGCGTTTCCAAAAGTCTCGATCCATGTGCCGGCCTATTTCGAGCCGCCCGAGATGCTCAAGCAGACGCTCGATGCGGTGGCCCGGCTGGACTATCCGAATTTCGAATGCGTCGTGATCATCAACAACACCCCCGATCCGGAATTCTGGCAGCCGATCCAGGATCACTGCCGCACGCTCGGGGAACGTTTCAAGTTCATCAACGCCGAGAAGGTCGAAGGCTTCAAGGCCGGCGCCTTGCGCATCGCCATGGAACGCACCGCCGCGGATGCCGAGATCATCGGCATCATCGACGCCGACTATGTCGTGCAGCCGGACTGGCTGAAGGATCTGGTGCCGGTGTTCGCCGATCCCCGCGTTGGCCTCGTGCAGGCGCCGCAGGACCATCGCGACGGCAACCGTTCGCTGATGCACTACATCATGAACGGCGAATATGCCGGGTTCTTCGATATCGGCATGGTCCAGCGCAACGAGGCCAACGCCATCATCGTCCACGGCACCATGTGCCTGATCCGGCGCGCGGCGATGGACATGGCCGGCGGCTGGAACGGCGACACCATCTGCGAGGACACCGATCTCGGCCTGGCGATCATCGAGCACGGCTGGCTCACCCACTACACCAACCACCGCTACGGCCATGGCCTGCTGCCGGACACCTATGAGGCCTTCAAGAAACAGCGCCATCGCTGGGCCTATGGCGGCTTCCAGATCGTCAAGAAGCACTGGCGGCGTTTTCTTCCCGGCGCGAGCCGGCTGTCGCCGGACCAGCGGCGCGAATTTGCGCTGGGCTGGCTGAACTGGCTCGGCGCCGAAAGCCTGGGCGTGCTGGTCGCGATCCTCAATCTGATCTGGGTGCCGATCGTGGCCTTCGCCGACATCGCCATTCCCGACAAGATCCTGACCTTGCCGATCATCGCATCGTTTGTGGTCTCGCTGCTGCATTTCGTGGTGCTGTACCGGCTGCGCGTGCCGGTGAAATGGGGGCAGATGCTGGGCGCCATGATCGCCGCGATGTCGGTGCAATGGACGGTGTCGCGCGCGGTGGCGAACGGACTGATCACCGAGCATCTCGCCTTCGCGCGCACCTCCAAGGGCGGATTTTCGCTGATGTCGGTGGAATTCCAGGCATTCTGGGAAGCCGTGATCGGGATCCTGCTGCTGGTCGGCGCGGCCGTACTGGTCGTCACCAACAACCAGAAGGAAGTCCGCGAGATCTACGTGTTCGCAGCCGTCCTGGTGCTGGAAAGCCTGCCGTTCCTGTCGGCGGTGGCGATCGCCATCCTGGAAAACTCGCGGGTCAACGCGTTCTCGTTCTGGCGCCATGCCGGCGTGCGGACCTTGGAGCTGATCGGGCTGCGCCCGGTGGCGATGCCGACCGTGGTCGGCAGCACCTCCCAGCCGGTGGCCTCCGAGATTCATCGCGAAGCCAGTTGATCGCGAGAGGTTTCGGGCTCGTCCGCGCGGGTGAAGAATCGCCGCTAACAGGCGGGGCCGGCAGACAAATCCGCGCGGTATCAACGGCCCATTTACGGCTGTGCCGCTATTGACCCGCACCAAGCCGCCCCCTACACAGCGCGGCAAGTGAGCGCGTAGCTCAGGTGGTAGAGCACGTGACTTTTAATCATGGGGTCGAGGGTTCGAGTCCCTCCGCGCTCACCATGAAATCAAATACTTAGATCGTATTCTCGCCCGCCGCCGATATCCGGAACGGCCAGATTGCGGGCACATCTATTACGGCGATGTCCGCGTCGGGACGATCGCGCGGCGCGTCGGCAACCCGTTTGACACCGACCCATGGGAATGGAGTTGCGGCTTCTATCCGGGTTCGCATCCGGGCGAACATCAGAGCGATACCGCCGCCAGCTTCGCGGAGGCCCGCGCCGATTTCGAGAAAGCATGGCGGGTTTTTTGGCACGAACCGAGGCTGACTTTCAGGCGTGGCGTGACCAGCAAAATTGGACCGCTCGAAAACATGCGATGTGGCAAGCCGGCGAAAAACTGCCTTCGCAGAAACCAAGTACGCTGATGAAGTGCGTATGCGGCCAGCAATTCGACAGTCACCGCATCGAGGACACCGTAATCCATGTGCCCCACATCACCGCGCAAGCAGCCCATGAAATTCGTAGCTGATCGCCAACCGTTTTGCCGTTGCGTTTGGCGTTGATCGGTTCGGCCAGCGCGGCCTCGTAGTGATCCTCGAATTTATCGGGTTCGAACTCGCCAGTCTTCTGGGTGACGATGGGCTTCGCCAACCCCTTCCAATTGGCGCGGGGTGCCATGAAAAACTCCTAACGCACCAGAAGCTTAGGATTCAAATTAGTGTTGCCGGAATCGTTCCGGCTTTCAAATGACTTTCAAATGAAAGGTGTTTTGCCGGGTTATGGCCCTCGCGGTTTGTTCTCTTTTAGTTCTTGTCGAGAACGACCACTGCGTGAGCGCGGGCGATAGAGTCTCTTAAAGTGGAACGAAGTGGTGACTGCCCCCATTTCTCCTGGTGAGAATTCGCTTGTGTGCACAAGCCTAGCGCTAACGCAAAGAAAGGGTTGGGGCATGTTGAGCTTGATAGCGACGATCCTGGTCCTGGCATTCCTCGTGTATATAGTCTGGCCCTGGTTTTGGCACATAGTGACGACCCTGATCCTGGTACTCTTCGTGTATTTAGCCTGGCCTTGGTTGCAGAAGCCATGGGAAGATTTAATGTCGCCTTGGCTGCAGCAAATTCACGTGCCGCGGGCGTCAGCGACCAACGCGCCGAGCGGACGGCTGTATGTCTCTCCGCAACGCACGGACGAGTCGCGCATTCATTTCGAAGAGCTCGGCCAAGAGGAGTATCCGCGTCCATATCCCAGACCAATCCTTGTAGATCGTTGGAGAGGACATGATGTCTTCCGGTGGAAGGGGGAGTGTTGGTTTTTGCGGCACAACGAAGAACCGTATCGATTCCTCTGCGTCGTACACGGCAGACTACAGTGGTGTTGGCAGGCGCGGCCGAACGCTTCCGCGGTGCCATGCAAGAGTCCCGATACCGGTGAGGATGGGTGGTGTTGGAGAAATGAGGTCAGTTACCGCAATGATAGCTGATAGACAATTTTAGATCATAGATTGCAGTGGTGCCTGACCCCATTCCCCCGGCTTCACGACCCGAGCAAAATCTTCTTCATGGAAAAGTTTCTCCAAAATTGCATTCCAAATCGCTACTCTCGTGTTGCTAGAAATACCGTCTCTCCTGCCACAATCCGGCACAAACGAAGTCCGACAAACAACATTCGCGGTTTGATGCCGTTTGATCCGTAGAACTCCGGGATTATCTATCCGGCGCAATCGCGCTTCAATGCGACATGCTTGGACGATAGCGCACCGGGCGCCTTGAGCGATCGGCCAGCGCCACTAGCCCGTGTAACGATCGAAAATCTTGCAGGCGGTGTTGCGCGACATCGCGGCCGGGCGGCGATACCGATTAACCGGCTACGCGGGCGGACCGGAGTTCTCAACGGGTGAACGAACAGCGCTGACTCAACTGATGTTCCGGCGGAGGACCCCGATTGCGGGAGACGGTTGGATGTGTTGCGCGGGCCCAACTTTCCGTCATCGCGCGAATGAACCGACCCTTGCGCCCTCGCGACGAAGAGAGGACCAAATTGCCGTAGTGTGAACGTGAGAGCGCTATGTCACCGCCACCCCAGCAAAAGCCCCCCGGCCCCGGCAGATATACGCCGAGCGAGCATAAGCAATGGCTCCGGAAGCATCCCAAACGCGAATACAAGATCAGCGGCCCTTGGGAACCGGACGACTTCTATAAGCGGTACACACCAAAGTGGTTTGCGGATCACGGCTACTACTACGCGGGGCGCGGCGGCGTATATCCCCACGACTGGTTCGAAGTCTGGCTCAACGATGCGGGAAATGGCGCGGAGATCCGCGTGTGGCGTATCGACTGGGAGCGCAGTCCGGATCCGAGCACACCCCCGATCGATCGGCCGCCCCAGACGCCAGGAGAGCAGGTAGCCGCCACATTTCCTCCTTTCCTCAATCCAAAAGCCGACCATGAGAGGCTGTTCGGGCCGGTCGTTGCCGAACGCCTGGACGTCGACCATGCGCTTGGCGAGGGCGACATGCTCCGGCACAGGGACGGAACGGTGGTACTCCATCTAGCAGGAACGACGAAATCGATCGTCTTGCGACCGGTCCCAAACGCCAAGGACACCTATATCTTGTACTGGGAGGATGGTCGTCGGGACCGGATGCCTTACAGGATTGACTCCTCGGGCCTTCCCGACCCGATCAAGGACGCAACCGACTAAACGTTGTTGCACTCCCCGCGCTTTGGCAGCCACGCCCTTTTGTGAGCTTGCCGTCGAGGGCACTGCTCGGACGAGATGATACTACTGGTAAGGCGATCCGATAGGCGTCGACAAAAAATGCGATCGATCGCGAGGCGGACGTCACCCACTTTTGAAGAAGCCCTCGCCGATTTCGGAAGCGCATGGCGCACGTCTGGCCGGCCGGGTGCGGGCGAGCCCTGTCGGCAGCCGCCAATAACTCAAGTAAGCATATGATTTTGTTGCAATCTTTATTTCGTTGATGCTTGTTCCCACATGCATTCAAGCAGCCGGTGCGGCTCAAGGCCCCTGTTGCTCAAAATCAACAGTCAGATTCCGATTTTCGGAGCAGCGCGAAAACCTTTTGACTTCGCGGTGCGGCATATTGTTCTGTTCGCGCGGGCGCAGGACAAGAGCCGCGGGGTGTACCCATGCGCAATCATGACTTCGTGTCCGATGGATTCCTGGCAATAATCGCAGCCAGCCTTGTGCTGCTTTGCTCGGGCTTGCTCGCTATCGCATTTAGCTAATCCATCCAGGCGCGCCCGCACCTGTCATCGTGGGAATAAGCACATCGGCGTGAACCACGGACCTTAAGCCACGGGAACGCGTTTGTGATGTTGGGGCGATCCGGAACGGAAGCTCTAACTATGAGCGCTATTCCTCTTCACATTCAAAGACGCATCGAGCAGCGATGGGCTTCTCGTTTCGCTCGATCGGTTGCGTCAAACGGCCCAAAGAATGTTGGAACGAAAGCCACACCATCAACGAGTCGCAGCACGCGGCAAAGACGAAAGAAAAACCCGCCGGGTTGAGACGGTAGGTTTAGTCAATGCTCTTGCGGTATGAGTGACGAGATCGGCGATTGATCAAGACGGTAGCTAGTCGCGTTCAACAAATATCCCGGTCCCTAGCCCGCTCGCGAATGGTTATTTCAGCGAGCTGTTGAGGGCGCCTCGCTCGCTCATCCCTTGTTCACATTCAAAACAAGAGGAAACCATGAAACTCAAATCCGCACTTATTGGACTTGCTGCGCTCAGCTGCCTTGCTGCGGCAGGAACCGCATCCGCAATGCCACTCGCCCCACTTTCCCCAGCCCCGAACATTGAGAACGTTGCTTTGGTTTGCGGCCCGAACGGTTGTATCCGCACGGCGCCCGTTTACCGGTACGGTGGCTACGGCGTTCGCCGCTATGGCCATGTGCGCCGAGGCTACGGATATCGCCGGGGCTATCGCCGCTGGTAACTCAAAGGGGCTTCGTCGCCTTTTATTCGCGGGAAGCGAAACCCGCCCTCGCGGATTCGTTTGGTGACGCTTGTTGCATCGCGATTTGCGGAATTTTGCTCTGGCCTGCTTCCGGCTATCGCGCTATTTTCGGTGTGAGCCGGTCGGGACAAAGGCTCATCCATTTTTGTCAAAGAAAATGACGATCACGCTGCCGTCAATCTCTTGGCGTTTGATCTAAATCAAGCTGAGTGGCTCCAATGTCTCGAAAATCTCGCTGCACTCTTTCGTAGTTAAGCTGATCCGATGCAAACCTGGGTCCGAACGCTGATTGCCATTGTCTTGGCGTTTACGTCATTGAGCGCGATCTCCGAGCGAGTGCGCGAACAAGGCGCGACCGACACTGAAATTCGCATCGGGAATGTTATGCCTTACAGCGGGAGTTTGGAGGTCTTCGGAGCAATTGGAAAAGCCGAAGCAGCGTATTTTGAGATGATCAACGAGCGTGGCGGGATCAATGGCCGCAAGGTGCGCTTTATCTCATATGATGACAAATCCGATCCGTCGGCCGCCCTGGACCGTACGCGAGATCTTATCGAGAACGACAACGTCCTCTTGATGTTCGGTTCTTTCGGAACTCCGGGAAACTTTGCCGTTCGCGCATACCTGAACGAAAGGCAAATTCCTCAACTCTTTGTCGCCTCCGGAGACGACCATCTGAGCGATCCATCGATGTTCCCGTGGACAATGGGTTGGCAGCCCTCAATTCGGGAAGAGGGGCGCATCTACGCCAGCTACATACAGGCGTTTTACTCCGGAAAAAGGATTGTAGCTCTTTGGCAGAACGATCATTTCGGTCGAGAACTGTTCAAGGGGTTGGAAGACGGGCTCGGTGACATCGCACGGATGATCAGGGTCGATATCGCGTACGATATCGCGGATGAGCATCTGGACACGCACGTATCGATCTTGAAGCGATCAGGAGCCGAGATTTTTGTATTTGCAGGCGTGCCTGCAAACGCAGCGAAAGTAATCCGCAAAGCGGCGGATCTCAATTGGCATCCTGTGTTCATAACGAACTCTATGGCTTCATCGATTGCGACGGCGCTAAAGCCTGCCGGCTTGGAAAACGCCTTGGGCGTAATTACAGCCGCCTTCCTGAAGGATGCCAATGATCCGGCTTGGAAGGACGAACAAGCCACCAACGACTGGCGGGCATTTGTTGCCAAATATAATCAGGCCGGTGGCAAAGACGACAGTGCCGCCGCATTCGGCTACGCGGCCGCCGAAACATTGGCTCAAGTGCTCAAACAGTGCGGCAATGACCTATCTCGCGAGAACGTCATGAAGCAAGCAGCGGCCCTCGAAGACTACCAAGGCTCCATTTTGCTGCCTGGGATCAAAATCAGCACTGGACCCTGGAACTTTCGGCCGATCAAACACCTGCGACTGGTTCAATTCGACGGCCGCACGTGGCAACCGATTGGCGAAGCGCTCGAAACGGCTTTCTCCAACGCCCAAAAGTAGCAAGGGAGGTCTGGAGCGCTACAACGTCAGGCTGGGCAGATCGAGCCCGTTGGCATGGGCACATGCAATCGCACTTTCATAACCCGCGTCGGCATGACGCATGACCCCCGTCGCAGGATCGTTCCAAAGCACCCTCTCGATGCGGCGCGCAGCCTCTCGCGTTCCGTCGGCGACAATCACCATGCCGGCGTGCTGCGAATAGCCTATACCAACGCCCCCGCCGTGATGCAGCGAGACCCACGTCGCCCCGCTGGCACAGTTGAGCAGCGCATTGAGCAGCGGCCAGTCGGAAACAGCATCCGAGCCATCGCGCATCGCTTCGGTTTCGCGGTTCGGGCTCGCAACCGAGCCGCTGTCGAGATGATCGCGACCGATGACGATCGGCGCTTTCAACTCGCCGCTCGCCACCATTTCATTGAATGCCAGGCCCAGCCGGTGACGATCGCCAAGGCCGACCCAGCAGATCCGCGCCGGCAGCCCCTGGAACTTGATCCGCGCTTTCGCCATGTCGAGCCAGTTGTGAAGATGCTTGTCGTGCGGCATCAGCTGCTTAACCTTGGCGTCGGTCCGGAAGATATCTTCGGGATCCCCCGAGAGAGCCGCCCACCGGAATGGCCCGACGCCGCGGCAGAACAGCGGACGGATGTAGGCCGGAACGAAGCCGGGGAAATCGAACGCGTTTTTCAAGCCCATATCCTTCGCCATCTGGCGAATGTTATTGCCATAGTCGAGCGTGGGAATGCCCTGGGCGTGGAAGTCGAGCATGGCCTGGACGTGGCCGACCATGGAGGTCTTGGCCGCCGCTTCAACCGCTTTCGGATCGGCCTCGCGTCTGGCCTCCCATTCGGCGAGCGTCCAGCCCTTCGGCAGGTAACCGTTGATCGGATCGTGCGCGCTGGTCTGGTCGGTGACAATGTCCGGCCTCACTCCGCGAGCAACCAGCTCGGGAAAAATATCGGCGGCATTGCCAAGCAGGCCGACCGAGATTGGTTTTTTGCTCTGGGCCGCCTGCGCCATGATCGCGAGCGCTTCATCAAGCGTGCTTGCTTGCCGATCGAGGTAACCCGTGCGCAACCGCATCTCGATGCGGCTTGGCTGGCACTCGATCGCGAGCATCGACGCACCGGCCATCGTCGCAGCAAGCGGTTGGGCGCCGCCCATACCGCCGAGACCCGCCGTCAGGATCCACCTGCCCGCGAGGCTGCCGCCATAATGACGTCGCCCCACCTCGACAAACGTTTCATACGTCCCCTGCACGATGCCCTGGCTGCCGATGTAGATCCACGATCCCGCCGTCATCTGCCCAAACATCATCAGCCCGAGCCGGTCGAGTGCATTGAAGTGATCGAGCGTCGCCCAGTGCGGCACCAAATTCGAGTTCGCGATCAGCACGCGCGGCGCATCGGGATGGGTGCGGAAAATTCCGACCGGCTTGCCAGACTGGACCACCAGCGTCTGGTCGCCTTCGAGCTTGCGTAGCGAGGCAACGATCCGATCGAAGCTGTCCCAGTCGCGGGCTGCCCGACCAATTCCGCCATAGACGACAAGTTCGCTCGGCCGTTCGGCAACGTCCGGATCGAGATTGTTCATCAGCATTCGGAGCGGCGCTTCCGTTAGCCAGCTCTTGGCGCTGATCTCGGGCCCGTGCGGCGATCGGATGATACGGTCGTTGTCCAGTCGGCGGTTCATGACAAATGACCCTTCTCGGCAAGTATTGGAAACGGGTTGTTCTTGAGCACCGAAATCACGGCGGCCGGCAATGCGCCGGCTGCGACCAGCGCCGTTGCCTTCGCGATATCGTCGGCCATGTAGCGATCGACACCAAGCGCCGGCACCTGCTCGCGCAACACTGCAACAACCGCCGCAAGCGCAGGACTGGTCGCATGCGGCGAACGCAGCCCGATGCCTTGCGTCGCAACCAGCAGTTCAATGCCGAGAATGCTGGCAAGATTGTCCGCCATGTCCGACAACCGGCGCGCAGCGTGCGCGGCCATCGACACATGATCTTCCTGATTGGCACTGGTCGGCGTCGAATCGATCGAGCAGGCCGAGGCGCGTTGCTTGTTCTCGGCATAGAGCGCCGCCGCCGTCACTTCGGCAATCATGAAGCCGGAGTTGACGCCCGGCTCGGGGGTCAGGAACGGCGGCAGACCGAAGTTCAGCGCGGGGTCGACGAGCGTGGCGATGCGTCGCTCGCTGATCGCGCCGATCTCCGACAAGGCCAGCGCAATCTGGTCAGCGGCAAATGCGACCGGCTCGGCGTGAAAATTGCCACCCGAGACGATCTCTCCGGTCTCAACCAGCACCAGCGGATTGTCGGTGACGGCGTTGGCTTCGATCGTCAAGGTGCGGGCGGCTTGCATCAGCAGGTCAAGCACGGCGCCGGCCACTTGCGGCTGGCAGCGCAGGCAATAGGGATCCTGCACGCGCTCGTCGCCTTCGAGATGCGAGTTGCGAATGTCGCTGCCCGCCAGCAACGCGGTCAAGGCCGCGCCGGCCGCGATCTGCCCGGCATGCCCTCGCAGTTGCTGGATCTCCGGGCGAAACGGGGTCGTCGAAGCCATGGCCGCATCGACCGACAAGGCACCTGTCACCAGCGTCGCGCAGGCCAGATCATGCGCGCGCAACAACCCGGAAATGGCATATGCCGTCGAAAACTGCGTACCGTTGATCATGGCGAGGCCTTCCTTCGGTCCGAGCGTCAGCGGCGCGAGATTGGCGGTGGCCAGCGCATCAAGGCCCGGTACAACCCTTCCGTCGACAAGCGCCTGACCCTCGCCGATCATGACGGCGGTCACATGCGCAAGCGGCGCCAGATCACCAGACGCTCCCACCGATCCCTGCTGCGGCACCAGCGGATAAATGCCTCGCGCAAGCATGGCCTGGAGTTGCTCGATGATTTGGCGGCGAACGCCCGAAGCGCCTCGTCCCAATGAGACGATCTTCAGCGCCATCATCAGACGAACGATCGGTTCGGGCGTAGGCAGCCCTACCCCGCAGCAATGCGACACGATCAGGTTACGTTGCAGCAGCGCCGTCTGGTCGGGAGGAATGCGTTTCGACGCCAGCTTGCCGAACCCTGTATTGATGCCGTAAGCCGGAATCTGCGCAACCGCGGCCTCTGCAACAATGGCCGATGCTGCCTCGACGCGCGGCCAGAATGATGGATCGAGCACGACGGCCGCGCCTGCAAGCACTTGCGCCAGATCGTCGAGGCCGACCCTTCCGGGCGAAACGACAATGGATGCGTCCCGGTCGCTCATCGTCCCATCCACACCCGGCTGTGCAACGGATTGAATCCCATCCGGTAGATCAGCTCGGCAGGCCGGTCGATATCCCAGATCGCGAGATCGCACCATTTGCCGGCCTCGAGCGTGCCGGTCTCACCGAGAATACCCAGCGCGCGCGCACCTTCCCGCGTCACACCGGCGAGGCATTCGGCAACGGTCATCCGGAACAGCGTCGCGCCCATATTCATCGCCAGCAGAAGCGACGTGAGCGGCGAGCTGCCGGGATTGCAATCGGTAGCCAGCGCCATGTTCACGCCGTGGGCGCGGAACAGCTCGACCGGCGGTTTCGTCGTCTCGCGAATGAAATAGAACGCGCCCGGCAGAAGCACTGCCACCGTACCCGCCCGCGCCATGGCCGCGACGCCGGCGGGATCTGTGTGCTCCAGATGATCGGCGGACAAAGCAGAAAATTCCGAAGCAAGCGCTGCTCCGCCGAGGTTCGACAACTGATCCGCATGCAGCTTGACCGGCAGTCCAAGCGCCTTTGCCGCACGGAACACCCGCGCCGTTTGATCTTTCGAGAAAGCGATGCCTTCCATGAAACCATCAACCGCGTCGGCGAGTCCGGCCTGCGCCACCGCCGGCAGCATCTCGCGGCAAACAAGATCGATGTATCGATCCTTGTCGCCATCAGCTTCCGCAGGCAGAGCGTGCGCGCCAAGAAACGTCGTTCGTATGGTGACCGCCCGGTTGCGGCCCAGCGCACGCGCAGCTGATAGCTGACGCATCTCGGTTTCCGTATTGAGCCCATAGCCGGATTTTATCTCTACCGTCGTCACGCCCTCGCCGATCAGTGCGTCGAGCCTCGGCAGCGCGCTGGCAACAAGTTCGTCCTCGCTAGACTTCCGCGTCGCCGCGACCGTCGAGACAATGCCGCCGCCCGCACGCGCGATCTCTTCGTAGCTTGCTCCCTGCAGCCGCAGCTCGAACTCGTGCGCACGGTTTCCACCGAAAACCAAGTGGGTATGGCAATCGACCAGTCCGGGCGTGATCCACCGCCCCGCGCAATCGATCCGTTCGGCCGCATCGGCATCCGATAGAAAGTCGGAACGGTTGCCTGCGAAGACGATGCGGCCATCGCGCGCCGCGATCACGCCGTGCTCGATCACGCCGAGTTCGGGTAGATCGCCGCGAACCGTGGCGAGCCGGGCATTGTGCCAGATTCGATCAAAGCGCTCGGCCATGCAGCATTCCCTCTACGGCAGAAGCTTGACGGAGATATCGATATGTCTATACATATAATCGTGTTGGTGTTCTGTCCACCCGGTTTGGAAACATGTCCACTCTGCATTTCGGATCAGCACTGCTTCCCGCGGGCTGGGCCGATGACGTGCAGGTGGTTGTGAGCGATGGGACCATCACCAAGGTTACGGTCGGCACGGCCCCGGGAAGCCTCGATGAACGCCACCAGCTGGCAATCCCCGGAATAGCGAGCTTGCATAGTCACGCGTTCCAGCGTGGCATGGCAGGCCTCGCCGAAACGCGCGGCAACGCCGCGGATACGTTCTGGACATGGCGCGAGACGATGTATCGCTTCGCGCTGGACATGACTCCCGAAGACACGGAAGCCGTCGCAACGTTGCTCTATGTCGAGATGCTCGAGCAAGGCTATACGCGCGTCGGGGAATTCCACTATCTCCATCACGACCACGACGGCAGGCCCTACGCCAATCCTGCGGAGATGGCGACGCGAATTGCGCGAGCCGCCGAGATCACCGGCATCGGGCTCACACTGCTGCCGAGTTTCTAC
>DATHHQ010000345.1:0-12579 GCA_035490095.1 Bradyrhizobium sp. | reverse complement strand
CGTAGGTCCGCAGCTTTTCGAAGAACAAAGACGACGACGAGTGATATCCCGCAGGGAGGGCTACTGCTCGCCGTCGCGCAGCCGCCGCCACACCGCGCCGAGCACGTTGGAATAGTCGTCGGTCCAGACCCGCTGGTTCTCGTCGGCCTCGGTCAGCGCCCATTGCTCTGACGATGCGAGCTTGCCGACATCGGTCTCCTCGCGCGCCGAGACCACCACCGAGGTGGCGAAGATGTATTCGCTGTCGCGGTTGGAATCCTCGCTGTAGACCCAGCTCTTGAGATCGTTGGCCTCGGCGATGCCGACGACGACGCTGGACAATTCAAGATGCCGGTTCGAGACGTGCATCACCACCGCGCCCTGCGGCGCCAGCTTGTCCTTGTAGATCTCCATCGCCTCTTCGGTGGCGAGATGGATCGGGATCGCGTCCGACGAATAGGCGTCGACGATGATCAGATCATAAATGCCGTCCGGTTCGCGGGCGAAGGTCAGCCGCGCATCGCCGATCACGGGCTTCAAATCCGGCTCGCAGTTCTGAATATAGCTGAAATATTTGGGGTCGCGCGCGGTATCGACCATCGATTGATCGATCTCGAAGAACTTCCAGGTCTCGCCGGGCTCCGACGCGCAAGTCAGCGTGCCGGAGCCGAGGCCGATCACCGCGACGCGCAGCGGTCCGCCCTTGCGCGCGCGAACCGCCGAGATCGCCTGGCCGATACCACCATCCTTGTGATAATAAGTAATCGGCTCGGGCCGCCCGGTCACCGGCGTGCCGTCGTCGTTCTGGAATTTCTGGGCGCCGTGAATCGTGGTGCCGTGCATCAGCACGTGATACTGACCGTGCGGGGTCACCACGATCTTGTGGACACCGAAAAAGCTGCGCACGGTTTCCACCCGCCCGTCGTCCGACGGATAGGCCCGGATCAGCACCAGCGCCACCGCGACGGTTGCGAAAATCTTCCAGCGGTTCGCGTTCAATCCGAGCGCCAGCAATGCCGAGAGCACGCCGACGCCGCCGATCATCCAGACCCGGTGCTCGTCGAGCCAGGTCATCACCTTGCCCTCCGAATAATAAGACGGCGCGATCAGAGCCACCGCAAGCGCGGCGAGCAACGGCCAGTACCAGCTGCTCCAGCGCGGCAAGCGCTCCTCACCGCCGGGCGGGCGGCACAGCGCCGCCAATGCCAGCAGGATCGGGTATTCCGCGATCCACGAAAATGTAAACGGCGCGATCAACCCTGCGAACAGTCCGCCGACCATGCCGCCGAACGACAGCGCGACATAAAAGCCGGTGAGATATTTCGCGGCCGGGCGGGTGCGCGCCAGTTCGCCATGGCACGCCATCGCAATCACAAAGAAACAGAGCTGGTGTCCGCCGAGTGTCAGCAGCAGATTCTGTTCGCCGCCGACCGCGAGCAGCACGATCACGCCCGTGATCGCCAGCGGCTGTACCATCAGCATCCATTTGTGCGGCAGCAGCGGGCGCGACTGGAACACCAGCACCCAGGTCAGGAGATAGAGCGACAGCGGCAGCACCCACAGCAATGGCGCGGCGGCGACATCGGTGGAAATATGGGCGGTCACCGCGATCAGCAGACCCGACGGCACCGCGGCCAGAAAAATCCAGCGTGCGCGCAAGATCCAGGCCGGCGCCGGCGCGTCGATGTCTTCGGCAAGCGTTTCGGCAGCGGCTGAAATCGGCGAGCGCAGCAGCAGCACGCCGCAGCTGGCAATCAACAGGATGAGCACTCCATAACCGCCGGTCCAGATCAGGTTTTGCGTGCGTAGCGTGAACATCGGCTCGAGCAGCACCGGATAGGACAACAGCGCCAGAAAACTGCCGATATTCGAGGACGCATAAAGAAAGTATGGGTCCGGGCCATTGGGATGGCCGGTACGGACGAACCAGGCCTGCAGCAGCGGATTGTTGGCGGCCAGCGCGAAGAATGGCAGGCCGATCGAGATCGCGAACAGGCCCAGCAGCCAAAAGGCATAGCCTGATGTCGGTGGTTCGCCCCACCCGCTTCCAATCGACAGCGGCAGCGTCAGCAGCGCGACGATCAAGAGCAGCAGATGCGCCGCCACCGGAATCATGCGGTTGCGGAGTTGCATCAGATAATGCGCATAGGCATAGCCGCCGAGCAGCAGCGACTGGAAGAACACCATCGCCACCGACCACACCGCCGGCGAACCGCCGAGCCGCGGCAGCACCATTTTGGTGAACAAAGGTTGCACCGAGAACAGCAGCAGCGCGCTGACAAAGATGGCTGCGGTATAGACCACCAGCACCAGCCGGTTGCGGCTAACGGATGGCTGGTCCGCGACCACGGACGGATCAGGTGAATGCATGAAAACTCCGGCTTGGACCCGGCGGGCGCCGGCGGCGGGATTCCGGCAAAGGCGCGCCGGGGCGGCGCAATGGAGCATAAGGCGACACGGCGGGCAATGCGGGGCCGGAAACCAAAATCATCACTTGGCGCTGTGCTGGCGTCAGCGTCTGCGATAAGCAGTCACCGGAGTCCAGTTGCGGCGCCAAGCCAAGAGAGTATTGAACGTCATTCCGGGGCGCGCCAACCGAACTCGGGTGTACCCGAGTTCGGCCATATCGTCGTCCAGGTCGGCAACAGCCGATCTGGATGGCGCAAAACCGGAATCTCGAGATTCCGGGCCTGGTCCTTCGGACCATCCCGGAATGACGAAATCAATACACGGGCGTCACGCCGGGACAGCGCGAAGTTAATCAATAGTTCTTGAAGCAACCATGACAGAAACTGACGTTGTCATCATCGGCGCCGGACATAACGGCCTTACTTGCGCGGCCTATCTGGCGATGGCCGGCCTGCGCGTGAAGGTGGTCGAGCGCCGTAAGGTGGTGGGCGGCGCGGCGGTGACGGAGGAATTCCACCCCGGGTTCCGCAATTCGGTGGCGGCCTACACTGTCAGCCTGCTGAATCCGCAAATCATCTCCGACCTGAAATTAAGCCAGCATGGCTTGCGGATCGTCGAGCGCCGCGCGCAGAACTTCCTCCCCTCCCCCAACGGTAGCTATTTGCTGACGGGTGAAGGCCGCACCTATCAGTCCATTGCCAAGCTCAGTACCCGCGATGCCGACCGGATCGATGCATTCACGCGCGAACTTGAGGCAATCGCCGACGTGTTGCGCCAGTTCGTGTTGCGCGCGCCGCCGAACATCGTCGAAGGGTTTGGTGTCGGCAGCATTCGCGAGGTCTTCAATGCGCTGGGCACCGCCAACATCCTGCGAAGCCTTTCGCTGGAGCAGCAGCGCAGCCTGCTCGACCTGTTCACGCGCTCGGCCGGCGAGATGCTGGACGAACGGTTCGAGAGCGATCTGGTGAAGGCGCTCTACGGGTTCGACGCCATCGTCGGCAATTACGCCAGCCCCTACGCGTCAGGCTCGGCCTATGTGATGCTGCATCATGCGTTCGGCGAGGTGAACGGCAAGAAGGGTGTCTGGGGTCACGCCATCGGCGGCATGGGCGCGATCACGCAGGCGATGGCGCGTGCGGCCCGCGGCCATGGCGTCGACATCGCGATCGATGCCGGCGTCCGCGAGGTGATCGTCGAGCGCGACCACGCGGTGGGCGTCATTCTCGACAATGGCGAAACCGTCAGGGCGAAATATGTCGCCTCCAGCGTCAATCCGAAATTGCTTTATACACGGCTGTTGCCAGCGGATGCGTTGCCATCGGCCTTCCTCGATCGCATCAGGAACTGGCGCAACGGCTCTGGCACCTTTCGGATGAATGTCGCACTGAACGCGCTGCCCTCGTTCACGGTCCTGCCGGGCGCGGGCGATCACCTCTCAGCCGGCATCATCATCGGCCCCAGCCTTGGGTATATGGATCGCGCCTGGCAGGACGCCCGAACCCACGGCTGGAGCCGCGAGCCCGTGATCGAGGTTCTGATCCCCTCAACCCTCGACGACACGCTCTGCCCGCCGGGGCAGCATGTCGCGAGCCTGTTCTGCCAGCATGTCGCACCGCAATTGCCCGATGGCCGATCATGGGACGATCATCGCGATGAAGTCGCCGATCTCATGATCGCGACGGTGGACAAGTACGCGCCGGGCTTCGCAGCAACCGTCATGGGGCGGCAGATTCTGTCGCCGCTCGATCTGGAGCGCCAGTTCGGCCTGCTCGGCGGCGATATTTTTCACGGTGCGCTGATGCTGAACCAATTGTTCTCGGCGCGGCCGATGCTCGGCCATGCGGATTATCGTGGCCCCCTGAAGGGCCTCTACCATTGCGGCTCCGGCGCGCATCCCGGCGGCGGCGTCACCGGCGCCCCTGGCCACAACGCCGCGCGCGTGATCCTGGGGGATCACCGGGCGCTGTTTGGCTGAAGCGCCTTATCCGCGTTTAGGGATTCCGACCTTCGACCGTGCCGGTCGGCTCCTCGCTGAGCCAGCGGTAGCTTACGCCGCCAAGCGCGCCGCCGAGCAACGGTGCAATCCAGAACAGCCAGAGCTGGCCCAGCGCCCATCCACCCACGAACAACGCCGGACCCGTGCTGCGCGCCGGATTGACCGACGTATTGGTGACGGGGATGCTGGCCAGGTGAATCATGACAAGCGCAAGTCCGATCGCCAGCGGCGCAAAGCCCGCCGGGGCCTTGCCGTGGGTTGCGCCCATGATGATGAAGAGAAACATCATCGTCATCACGACTTCCATGATGAAGCACGCGACCAGGCCGTACTGACCGGGAGAATGCTCGCCATATCCATTCGACGCAAAACCCTTGGCGACATCGAATCCGGCGGCGCCGCTCGCAATCACATAGAGTAGCGCCGAAGCGGCAACGGCACCGATCACCTGCGCGATCACATACGGCGCGATCTGTCCCGCCGGAAAACGGCCGCCCGCGGCGAGGCCGACCGTAACGGCCGGGTTGAGATGGCACCCGGACACATGACCGATGGCATAGGCCATCGTCACGACGCTCAACCCGAACGCCAACGACACACCAACCAGACCGATACCAACCTGTGGAAACGCCGCGGCGATAACCGCGCTGCCGCAACCGGCAAATGTCAGCCAAAACGTACCGATCGCTTCGGCGGCATATTTCTTCGCATCCATATCGCTATCCCCCGAAAAGTGGCTGACGATTTCAAAGCAAAGCGAGGCCGAATTTGCCGATCATCAATTCACTAAGCCCTGCAGGCGTCAAGTTTTGCCGCACTGCGAAAACGCTCCGCAACAATTGCGGCGGGTCGGCCGGACCGTCATTGTTCGATTTCGGTTCGCGGCAAACGCACGGTGCATTCCAGGGCACTGTTAAAGTGACGTGGTGCTAACACCGAACCGCCACTTTGGAACCTTACCACCATGCTGGCGTTATAGGGCGTAATCACTTGATTTGACCGCTTCTTGACGCGCTCGGCGCTTAGGGAGGGTAGCATGTCAAAACTCACGTCGTTAGCCGCTATTGTTTTAGCGATCGCGCTCTCGGGCTCGGCCTATTCTGCTCCCGGAAGAGGAGGCGGCGGCGGGCATGGCGGCGGAGCAGCGCACGTCGGCGGTGGCGGAATGCGCGGCGGCGGCGGTGGTGGTGCACATTTCGGCGGCGCGATGCGCGGTGGCGGCGGCGCGCATTTCGGTGGTGGCGGTGTACGACACTTCGGTGGCGGCGGTGCGCGGCATTTCGGCGGCGGCGGCATGCGACACTTCGGTGGCGGCGGCGGACGGCACTTCAGCGGTGGAGGTGTACGACACTTCAGCGGTGGCGGCGGGCGACATTACGGCGGCAGGTTCACGGCTCCCCGATCCACCGCTGGGGCGATTTCCCGTGGCGGCAGCAGGACCGCGATCAACGGCAACCGGACATTCAGCTCCAACCGCAACGCCAATCAGCGATCCCGCGCTGTACACCAGGCGCTGAATTCGCGCGCGGTGGCCGGCGCTTTGCATCACCGGGGCGCATTACGCAATCCAGGCACCCGCGCCCGGATCGCTGCGACGGCGGCGACCGCGGGATGGCATAACGGCCATGGCCGCGGCTGGTGGCGGCACGGCCATGGTGGCTACGGCTGGGTCGGCCCGCTGTTCTGGCCGTTCGCCTATTACGACCTATACGGCTATGCGATGTGGGGCTACGACCCCTCGTTCTGGGACTACGGCTACAACGACATCTATGCCGGAATGTTCGCGCCTTACGGGTATGACGATCTCGCGGGTTATTTGCCGTCAGGCATCGGTGGAAATTATGTCGGCACGCGGCAGGCGTCGCGTGCCTTCGCAAGCACCAATCCGGAGCCAGACCAACTGACGCAAATGTGCGGCGACGACAGCCGCGACATCGCCGGCCTGCCGATCGATCAGATCCAGCAGGCTGTTCAGCCCAACGAAACCCAGCGCGCGGCGCTCGACGATCTCGCCAATGCCTCGGTGAAAGCGGCCCAGGGCATCAAAGCCGCGTGTCCCACCCAGTTATCGTTGACGGCGCCGGCCCGGCTCGCGGCGATGCAACAACGCATCGAAGCGATGATTGCCGCGGTCGGCACGGTACAGCCGCCATTGGAGAAGTTTTACGACCTGCTGAACGACGAGCAGAAGGCCCGGCTCAACGCGCTGGGACAGGACCAGCGCAGGAAGTCGGCGCAGAAGGCCGGCGGCTCGCTCGCCCAGAGCTGCGGCGCCACGCAGGCCGGCGTCACGGACTGGCCGGCTGCGGAGATCGACGCCAAACTGCATCCGACCGACGCGCAGCGCGCAAGTCTCACCGCCCTTCAGAACGCCAGCGCCAAGGCGGACGATATGCTCAAGAGCTCCTGCCAGACAGATGATGCCCTGACGCCGCCGGCCCGCCTCGCCGCCGCCGGCAAACGGCTGCAAGTCATGCTGCAGGCGATCACAACGGTGCGCACGGCGCTGGATGATTTCTATGGGAAACTGACCGACGAGCAGAAGGCGCAGTTCGAGGCGATCGGCCCGGGCCGTGCCGGCCTGTCCCGCCAGTCAGATACCGCGCCGACGCATTCTCGCCGGCGCCATCACGCCGGCTTCGGCGGAATCATCCGGCATTTCATGGCCTTCGGGCGGTAAGCGCATCATCCTAATCCCACCGGCGGCGTCCCCGGGGCGCCCGGCCACGACGCCGCGCGGTCGGCTATTTGCCTGAGGACGAGTCGGTCGACAACCGGTGGAGAACTTGTGGAAAACCGGTGGATGATCCAGTGGAGAAGCCTGTGGATTTCCGGTGCAGATATCATAGGACAGGCCTGTGAAAAACCCGGGTATGTCCGGGTATGTTTCGGTGCGGAACGCTGTGAACGACCCTTGCGTTTGGCATAGGCAGGCTGTGGACGCACAGCAGTATCAAACGCGGATTCCACTGCAAGCCGCTCGAACAGCGCTTGCAGTTCGGGCCGTAACCCATTGCCGCACAAGGCCGCGATAGAATGAAACCGGCGGCAGGGTGACACGTCCCTAACGTTCAGACGGTGTGTTGAGCGGGAAGCTCAGTCTGTTGCACGGCCCGATTACCGGGTAAGTGAAGCGCACGCGTTATCCGCCTGCATCAATCCCCGGACCCTTGATGACCTCGACGATCACCCCCCTCACCAGCCGCGCGACCTTCGCCATCGGCAGCGAACTGACGGCGCGGCGCGTCGTCGATCGGCTGACCGAGAGCTTTTTCGAGGGCCAGGCCGCGATCGCCGCGTTCGAGCGATCCGACGGGCGCTGGGACGTCACGTTGCATTTTGCCGAGGCGCCCGATCAAACGTCGGTCCGCGAACTCGTCGGTATCGCCGCCGGCGGTGACGTCGCGCAGGCCATCACGTTCGATACGGTTGAGGCTAAGGATTGGGTCAAGGCCACGCTCGAAGAACTCGTCCCGGTCCGGGCCGGGCGATTCATCGTGCATGGCCAACATGATCGCTCGCGCATCTCGCCCAACAAGCTCGGCATCGAGATCGAGGCGGCGCTGGCGTTCGGCACCGGCCACCACGGCACCACGCGGGGCTGCCTGCTGCTGCTCGATAATGTGCTGAAGGCTCATAGGCCAAAGCGCGTGCTCGACCTGGGAACAGGCACCGGCGTGCTCGCCATCGCCGCGGCCAAGGCTTTGCTAGTGAAGGTGCTGGCAAGCGACATCGATCCGCTCGCGGTTCGGGTGGCGCGCGACAATGCGCGGCTCAATGGTACGGGTGATCTGGTTGAGACGATCCGGGCAACCGGGTTTTCAGCCCCGGAGTTCACCAAGCATGGGCCGTTCGATCTGGTACTGGCGAATATTCTTGCCAATCCACTGCGGCAAATGGCGACCCAGATGGCAAGGCATCTCGCACCATCGGCGCTGGTCATTCTATCGGGGCTGCTGCCGCATCAGGCTCAAAGCGTGATTGCCGCCTATCGGGCGCGCGGACTTATTCTAAAGCGGCATCTGCAAATCGAAGGCTGGAGCAGTCTCTTAATGCAGCGCCTGAGTTGAGCTAACGTAGCGCGTGAGGCAGCCATCTACTCCGGCGGTTTCTTTTCGCGGCGGGCGATGACGGCCTTCCCTCCGCGCAACGTCCGCTTGACGCGGGCTTCGACGAAACGATCCAGAATCTGAACGATGACGCCCCGCTGTTTCTTGGCAATGGCAGGCACCGGGCCGCGGCGGATCGGCGGCGAAATCTTCTCAAAACTAAAAGCAGGCATTGTGTGTCCCCTCGTCGTTGAGTTGAAACACTCCTGGAATTCCCCCAGATCTTGTTGGACCAAGTACCCTTGACGGCAAATCGTTCCAACCCGTCTAGTGCACCCGAACATATTCAAGCATAACCTATGCCAAATTGTGGCAATTCACGTTGAATTGCCGACTGCGTCCCGCGATCCTAAGGTGGTCTACGATGTTCGAAGCCCATTTCCAGACATTCGAAGAGCCGGAAGGTGGCGTTGCGCTGACCGCGCGGCTGGCCGCTTTTCGCGAGGAACTGGCGCGCCGGAAGCTGACCGGGTTCGTGATTCCCCGTGCCGACCAGCAACAAAATGAATATGTCGCCCCTTCGGAAGAGCGGCTGGCATGGCTGACCGGATTTACCGGATCGGCGGGAATGGCGATTGTATTGACGCAAGCGGCCGCGGTGTTTGTTGACGGCCGATATACGCTGCAGGCGGCGAAGCAGGTCGATGCAAAGGCCTGGAGCGTGGAGCCGCTGATCGACCCCTCCCCGGAAAGCTGGCTGGCGAAGCATCTGGGGGCCGGCGACCGCCTAGGATTTGATCCATGGCTGCACACTTCTGCGGCAGCCGAACGGCTGGCCGCAGTCTGCGCCAAGGCCGGCGCGGAATTGATCGCGGTCGACAGCAATCCCCTGGATTCGGTGTGGACCGAGCGCCCCGCCCCGCCGCTTGCGCCCGTCGCCATTCACGGCCCGCAATTTTCGGGCGAAGCGGAGCCGGACAAGCTGCGGCGCATCCGGCTCGAAATCGCGAAACTCGGCGTCGACGCGCTGGTGCTGTCGGATTCGCACGCGGTAGCGTGGACCTTCAACATCCGCGGCGCCGACGTCTCGCATACGCCGCTGCCGCTGTCCTATGCGTTGGTGCCGAAGGACGGCCGCCCCACGGTTTTCGTCGATCACCGCAAATTGTCGAACAGCGCCCGCGACCATCTCGAACAGACCGCCGATGTCGAGGAGCCGGACGCGCTGACGCCGCGGCTCACCGAGCTTGCGCAGCGCGGCGCATCGATTGCGCTCGACAGCGCGACCGCCGCCGACGCGCTGAGCCGCCTGATCGTTACCGCGGGCGGCAAGCCGGTGCGCGGCAACGATCCGGTGAGCCTGCTCAAGGCCGTCAAGAACGCGACCGAGATCGAAGGCACACGCACGGCGCATCGGCGCGATGCGGTGGCGCTGACGCGATTCCTTGCCTGGATCGACCGCGAGGCGCCGACCGGCGCGCTGACCGAGATCGACACCGTCGAGGCGCTGGAGACATTCCGCCGCGACACCGGCGCGCTGAAGGACGTCTCGTTCCCGACCATCGCCGGCACCGGACCGAACGGCGCCATCGTGCACTACCGCGTTACCCGCAAGACCAACCGGCGGATTTCGCCCGGCGATTTGCTGCTGGTCGATTCCGGCGCGCAATATGAAGACGGCACCACCGACGTCACCCGCACCATCGCGATCGGCGAACCGACGGGCGAAATGCGCGATCGATTTACCCGCGTGCTGCGCGGCCATATCGCGATCGCGCGCGCGGTGTTTCCCGACGGCACCACCGGCGCGCAGATCGACACGCTGGCGCGGCAATTCCTCTGGCAGGCCGGCGTCGATTTCGATCACGGCACCGGCCACGGCGTCGGCAGCTATCTCTCGGTGCATGAAGGCCCGGCGCGGATTTCCAAGCTCGGCACCACGGCGCTCCGGCGCGGCATGATCCTCTCCAACGAGCCCGGCTATTACAAGACCGATGGTTTCGGAATCCGGATCGAGAATCTGGAACTGGTGATCGCCGCCGACGTCGCCGGCGCCGAGAGGCCGCTGAATGCATTCGAGACGCTGACCCTGGCGCCGATCGACCGCCGTTTGATCGACCTCAACATGCTGAGCGGCGATGAGCTGAGCTGGCTCAACGACTATCATGCCCGGGTGCGCCACGCGGTCGGCGCGCATGTCGATGCCGCGACCAAGGTGTGGCTCGACGCCGCGACAGCGCCGCTGTCGCTGTAGGAAGTCGGGTTCGTTGTCAGGTGCATAAGTAACGCACGCCGCCGCTCCATGCTCACCGTCATGCCCCGCCACCGGGTCTCGCCTTCGGCGAGCCCGATGACAGGCTCCAGCGGGGCATCCAGTACGCCGCGCCTTCTCGATTCGATCACAGCCGCCTAGAATACTGGTTCACCCGCTTTCGCGGGTGATGACCTCTGTATGTGTAATGGGCACCGCGCAAACATCGCTGGCGTTGCCGGAACCGCGTCCCGAAAACGGAATAGCCGCATTCCGAAACGGCCATGTCGCCGTTGCAGGATAGGCTTACAGTGCGGCTCAACGTATTTGAATCGAGCCCGCACCGGAAAGCATGCACGGAGTAACTGGCAAGCCGCCTGGAGCGGCGAAAGACAACGCCGCCCTCGCGACATCCCGGATGATGCTGTTGCTGCTGGTCGCGATGACCGGTGTCGCGCCGATTTCGCTCTATTTGCTGGTGCCGGCACTGCCCGTGCTCGCCACCACGTTCGGGCGCGATATCTCGATCGCGCAGATGACCGTGTCGCTCTACATGGTCGGCATCGCCTGTTCGCAAATCATCATGGGACCGCTGTCGGATCGCTTCGGACGCCGTCCGGTGCTGCTCGCAGGCCTCGGCCTGATGGTGGCGGCGAGCGCCGGCTGCATCTTTGCCGAGACCTTGCCGCAGTTGATCGCGGCGCGCTTTCTGCAAGCATTGGGCGGCGCCACCGGCATGGTGGTGAGCCGCGCCATCATCCGCGATCTCTACAGCCGCGAGCGCATCAGCGCGATGATCAGCCTGGTGATCGCCGTCATGATGATCGCCCAGATGCTGAGCCCGCTGACCGGCGGCCTGCTGGAGACCGCATTCGGCTGGCGCTCGATCTTCTACGTCATCACAGCCGCGTCCCTCGCGATCGCCGTCGCCATCGCCCTGGCGCTGCCGGAAACGCGCCGCGACCGCGCCGAGAGCAGCGGTGGATTTCGCGGCGATGTCGGCAGTCTCTTCACCAGCCGCGCCTTCATCGGCTACATGCTGTGTCAGGTGCTGGCCTCGCAGATCATCTTCGCCTTCGCCGGCGGCGGACCCTATATCGTGGTCACGCAGATGGGCCGCTCCAGCGCCGAATACGGCGCGTGGTTTGCGACCACGGGCTTCGCCTATTTGATCGGCAACCTGTTCTGCGTGCGCTTCGCGCCGCGCCATTCGCTGGAGAAACTGATCTGGTTCGGGCTGGCGCTGCAATTGGCAGGCGCCCTGCTGAACCTGCTGTGGGGCGTCACCGGGCTCAATCAGGCGCCGGCATGGCTGTTCGGCACCCAGATGCTGGTGATGTTCGCCAACGCTTTCGTGATGTCGAATTCGGCGGCCGGCGCCATCAGCATTCGCCCCGAGGCCGCCGGCACTGCCTCCGGCGCGATGGGATTCCTGCAGATGGGGATCGGCTCGCTGGTCTCGCAGTTCGGCGCTTATCTCGGCGGCCACTTTGCAACGCCGGTGCCGCTCAACATCGCCATTGTCGTCCTGTCGATCGGCTGCGCCTCGACGATGATTTTCCTGGTGCCGCGCCGCAACGTGGTCGTCAGCGAAGAACTCATCGAGAAGGCGGAAGAGGAAGAGTCGGGGATGTTGTAGGGCTCTACTGTCACCACCGGCGAAAGCGATCCAGATTGAAATTTGAAAACAGTTCGCCATGCAAACACGGCCTCGCGATCTCGCGGCCTGATATGCCCGAGGTTTGCTATCAAGTTTCCTTACCCTCTTGATCAGAGGGCGCAGGGAATGCCGGGCGCCCGATGCGCCCGCGGCCTCGTGTGCACTTGGTAGTGGTAGAACGCACACGAGTAACAACGAGTACACCGGAATCACCCGGCATTCCCCGCGCAATGGT
>DATHHQ010000344.1:0-19527 GCA_035490095.1 Bradyrhizobium sp. | reverse complement strand
CGAACGGCTCGACGTGCGCCTGCGGCACGCCCACCACCCAGCGCCCTGTCGCTTCGATGGCAGGATAATCGGGAAATAGCGATGCGGTATGGCCATCGGGTCCGACGCCCATCAGCACGACGTCGAACAACGGCCGGGCAGGGTCCAACTGAGCCCCGCCATAGAACGTTTGCAACTCGTTCTCGTATCGTCGCGCTGCTTTGTCGGGATCAGCGGTATCGGTCGGAATCGGGTGGATGTTGGAAGCCGGCGCCCAGCGATCCAGAAAGATCTGCCGCGCCATGCCCATGTTGTTGAGCGGATCGTCGGCCGGGACAAAACGCTCGTCGCCGATAAACCAGTGCACGCGGTCCCACGGGATCCGGCTTCGGAAGGCATCGGTCGCAAGCAATTGGTAGAGTTGTTTCGGGCTGGATCCGCCGGTCAGGCAGATCGCCACGCGATCGCCGTTGGCGGCGATCCTTGCCATGACACGCTCCGCGGCGGCTTTGGCGAGCGCGACAGCGTCGGAAACCTCAATCACTTTGGTGTTCACCTGGCGATGATGGTCCCGAGCCATCCGATCTAACCGAGCTTGCGCCAGCTGCGGCCGTCGCGCTTGAGAAGTTCGTCCGCGTCCGCCGGACCTTCGCTGCCGGCTTTGTAGCTTTGCAGGCCCTTGGCGCCCGCGTTTTTCCACGCATCGAGGAACGGCTGCACCGCCCTCCAGCCGGCTTCCACGCTGTCGGCGCGCTGAAACAGGATGTTGTCGCCGATCATGCAGTCGTAGATCAGCGTCTCATAGCCGGTAGCCGGCTCCGCCTTGAAGTAATCCTTGTAGCGGAATTTCATCTCGACGCCGTCGATCCGGATCGAGGGTCCGGGCACTTTGGTGTTGAATTGCAGCGCGATGCCTTCGGTCGGCTCGACGCCGATCACAAGGTAGTTCTCCGCCAGCGTCTCCGCTGCGGTGCAGCTGAACATGGCGAACGGCGCCTGCTTGAATTTGATCGCCACTTCGGTGCGCTTGATCCCGAGCGCCTTGCCGGTGCGCAGGTAAAAGGGAACGCCGGCCCAGCGCCAGTTATCGATGGTCAGTTTCAACGCGGCATAGGTTTCGGTGGTGCTGCCGGGCCTGACGTCCTTGGTCTTGCCATAGTCTTCGATCTCGGTGTCACCGATCTTGCCGCCTTGATACTGGCCGCGCACGGAATTCTTCAGGGCGTCGGTTTCGCTCTGCGGCTGGATCGCCGCCAGCACGTCGGCCTTCTCGGACCGCACCGAATGCGCATCGAACCGGATCGGCGGCTCCATCGCGACCAGCGATAGCAGCTGGAACAGATGGTTCGGCACCATGTCGCGCAACGCGCCGGTTGAGTCGTAGAAACTGCCGCGATGGCCGACGCCGAGCTTCTCGTCGACGGTGATCTGCACATGATCGATATGGTTACGATTCCAGATCGGCTCGAACATGCCGTTGGCAAAGCGCAGCACCAGGATGTTCTGCACCGTTTCCTTGCCGAGGTAGTGATCGATCCGATAGATCTGATGCTCGTCGACGATCTGGAGCAGTTCGCCATTGAGGACCTTGGCCGAGGCAAGATCAGTCCCGAACGGCTTTTCAATCACCAGCCGCCGCCACGCGCCGTTTTCTTCCCTGAGCAAACCGGTGCGGCCGAGTTCCCTGCTGATCGGCGCGAATGCATCGGGCGGCGTCGCCAGATAAAACAGACGATTGCCGCCGGTCGACCGGTTTGCCTCCAGCCGCTCGATCTGCTGCCGCATCTTGTCGAACGAGGCCGGATCCCTCGGATCGGCGGCGATGCAGGTCACGCATTCCAGCAGGCGTGTGGCGATCGCATCGTCCACCGGGCGGGTGGCGAATTGGCGCAGGCCCTTCATCAGGCCGTCGCGCAGCTCGTCATTCGGCATGCCCTTGCGGGTGATGCCGACCACGCAGAATTTGTCGGGGAGCAGGCCGGTCGCCGCGAGGTTATAAAGGGCCGGGATCACCAGCCGATGCGCCAGGTCGCCGGTGACGCCGAAAATGACGAAGGAGCACGGATCGGGCTTCTTCTGAATGGAAGGAACGTCGGTCACGAACGGTCGGCCTTTGGCTTGACGATATCGGGCGCATTCTGCCGAACCGGATCCGGATGCTGTTGCGGCTCCTTATGGCCGCCGAAACCATCGCGCATTGCCGAGAGAATCTTTTCGGCGAAGGTGTGTTGCTTGCGCGAGCGAAACCGCGCGAACAACGCCGCGGTCAGAACTTCGGCGGGGACGGCTTCATCGATGGCGGCGTTGACGGTCCAGCGGCCTTCGCCGGAGTCTTCCACGAATCCCGAATAGCTCTCAAGCGTGGGGTTCTTGGCGAGCGCAGCGGCGGTGAGATCGAGCAGCCATGACGGGATCACGCTGCCGCGCCGCCAGACCTCGGCGATATCGGCAATGTCGAGATCGAAACGATGCTCGGCGGGCAGGGCGTCGATATTGGCATTCCTCAAAATATCAAAGCCTTCGGCATAGGCTTGCATCAGGCCATATTCGATGCCGTTGTGAACCATCTTCACGAAGTGTCCGGCGCCGACCGGGCCGGCATGAATGTAGCCTTGCTCGATCCTGACATCGCGTCCCTCGCGCCCGCCGGTGCGCTCGATATCGCCGACGCCGGGGGCCAGGGCCGCGAAGATCGGGTCGAGGCGATCGACCACTGCCTTATCGCCGCCAATCATCATGCAATAGCCGCGGTCGATCCCCCACACGCCGCCTGACGTGCCGACGTCGATATAATTTATGCCGCGCCCCTTCAGCGCTTTGCCGCGGCGGACGTCGTCCTGCCAGAACGTGTTGCCGCCGTCGATGATGACGTCGCCGGCCTGCATCAGCTTCGACAATGCATCGATGGTCGCCTCGGTGATCTTGCCGGCCGGCAGCATCACCCAGGCGGTTCGCGGCTTCTCGAGCTTGCTGACGAAATCTTCCAGCGCGCTTGAGCCGGCCGCACCATCGGCCGCGAGCACCGCGACCGCCTTCGGATCCTTGTCGAAAACGACGGTGGAGTGTCCGTGCTTCATCAGCCGGCGGACGATGTTGCCGCCCATCCGCCCCAAGCCGATCATGCCGAGCTGCATTTTGAACAGGTCCTTATTCTTTTTGAGCATGATCTGATCCGAAAAACGGTACCCACCCCGCATCAAGTGCGGGGCAGGCTTTTTCGGGATCATGCTCTGGTTAACGCCTCCGTTATGGCGGCATCGAGCATTTCCAATCCCGATTTGAGATCGCCCTTGAGATGCACGCGCAAGGCACGACGGCCGCGTTCGGTGAGCACGTCGAAATCGCCGCGGGCGGCTGCGGCCTTGATCACGCCGAAGCTGGCCTTTTGTCCGGGCACCGCGAGGTCCTTGGCATCGTCCGATGTGATCTGCAGAAATACGCCGCTGTCGGGGCCGCCCTTGTAGGCCTGCCCGGTGGAATGCAGGAAGCGCGGGCCGAATTCGGCACAGGTTGCGACATGGCGCTTGTCGCGTACCTCGAGCCGCATCTGCTGCAAGGCGTCGATGTGCGCGGAATCGCGTTCGATATAGGCGAGCAGCGCCACATAATCGTCCGCGCCCGAACGCGCCAGATGGGCTTTGAGCCAGGAGCCGAGATCGCCATCGGCACCGGCCTTGCGCAAGGCCGCGGCATTCTTGTCGTCGGTGTAGATATCGGCCTGCGCGGTGGATACCACCGGCTCTTCCGGAGGCAGCGCGCCAGATTTTTCGAACGCCACGGTCAATTCCCGGGTCTTGATCTTGGCATCCTCGACGTCAGGCTGGTTGAACGGATTGATGCCCAGCACGGAGCCTGCCACCGCGGTGGCGATCTCAAAGCGAAAAAATTCCTGACCGATATGGTCGATCGATTTCATGACAATGCGGACCACGGGATGTCCGGCCTTTTCCAGCGCGGCAAGCCGATCGTCATGCGCGCCGTCGCTTTCGCCTTCGGTACGAAGGTCGATGAAGAATCGATCGTTGCCGTAGAGCGCCACATCGCCCAGCGGCTCACCGTCGATCGGGATCAGGCCCTTGCCGTCCTTGCCGGTGGATTCCGCGATCAACTGTTCGGCCCAGGCGCCGAAATCGGCGATCTTTTTGGACGATAGTATCGTCACCTTGTCGCGGCCTTCGAGCCCGGCGAGGCCCATGGCGAGGCCAAGCTGCACGCCCGGATTTTGGTGCGGCGGCACATCGGGCCCGCAGGAGCGCATCATCGCCAGCGTGTGCTGCAGCAGGGTGGCAATGTCGATACCCGCCGCCGCCGCCGGCACCAGACCGAACGGTGACAGCACGGAGTAGCGTCCGCCGATCGTCGGGTCGCCGTGGAAGATTCGCGCAAAGCCTTGTTTGGTCGCGACCTTTTCCAGCGAGGAGCCGGGATCGGTCACCGCGATGAAGCGATGCCCAGCCTTGTCGGCCCCGATAGCCTCGGAGACGCGCGCGAAGAAATAATCCTTCATCACGTTCGGCTCGGTGGTGCCGCCGGACTTGCTGGAGACGATGAACAGGGTGTCGGCGACGTTGATCGAGGCCTGCATGCTGCGCACTTGCGCGGGATCGGTGGAATCCAGCACGTGAAGTTTCGGGAAGCCGGGCTGCTTTTCGAAGGTCTGCGCCAGCACTTCCGGCCCCAGGCTCGATCCGCCCATGCCGAGCACCACGACGTCGGTGAAGTTCTGGCCCTTCACACGGTGCGCAAAGTCCTCGTAATCGGCGATATCGGCCGCGGCGGCGCTGTTTAACCAGCCCAGCCACTTGCCTTCATCGGTCCCGGTCCAGACCGAGTTGTGGCGTTGCCAGAGCCGACGTATTTTGCCCGACGCGCGCCAGTCCTCGGTGTTTTTCTCGATAGCCTTGCCGAGGCCGCCTCCGAGCGTCATCTTCTGGCGGTCGATATCGCGGCCGAGCACCACTGCGCGCTTGTGCGCGACCGCCCCGTAAAGCTTGTCGGCGGCGTCGGCGAACAGCTTGACGCCGTCCTTGACCAGATCGGCCGTGATCGCATCGAGCGAGATGCCGGATTTCTCAAGCTCTGCGAGGATGTGTTTGGCATCCTCGATATTTTCCTCAAGGCTGTCGCGCGGCGTACCATGATCGCGGAAGGCGTCGAGCGTCGCCGGCGGCACGGTGTTGATGGTGTTGGGACCAATCAGCTCCTCGACGTAGAGCACGTCGCTATAGTCCTTGTTTTTTGTGCCGGTTGAGGCCCACAGCAATCGCTGCGGCCTGGCGCCTTTGGCCGCCAGCCTGTCCCAACGCGCGCCGGAGAACAGGCGCTTGTAATCCTGGTAGGCGAGCTTGGCGTTGGCGATGGCAACCTTGCCTTTCAGCGCGGTCAGCCGCTCCTTCTCGGTGGGATCGTTGGCCCTTGCGATCCTTTCATCGAGTTCCTTGTCGACCGCGCTGTCGATGCGGCTGACAAAGAAACTGGCAACGCTGGCGACATGGGAGGGATCGCCGCCGCCGGCGGCATATTTTTCGAGGCCGGAGAGATAAGCCTCGGCGACCTGCACATAAACTTTTTGCGAGAACAATAACGTGATGTTGATGCTGATGCCCTCGCCGATCAAATGCTCGATAGCGGGCAGACCTTCCGGCGTCGCCGGCACCTTGACCATCAGGTTCTTGCGTTTGACGTCCTTCCAAAGCCGCTCGGCTTCGGCGATCGTGGCTTTGGTATCCATTGCTAGATAGGGCGATACTTCGAGGCTGACGAAGCCGTCCCCGCCCTTCAATTGGTCATAGACCGGGCGCAACACATCCGCCGCATGCTGGATGTCCTCGACGGCGAGATGCTCGAATAGCTCGGCCACCGGCCGATCGCCGGATTTCAGCGCCTTGCCGATGGCGCCGTCATATTCGTCCGAACTGCCGATCGCTTTCTCGAAGATCGATGGATTCGAGGTGACGCCCTTGACGCCGTCGGTCTCGATCAACTTTTTGAGGTCGCCCTTGGCGACGAAGCCGCGGGCCAGGAAATCCAGCCAGACCGCCTGGCCGTGGTTTTCGAGTGCTTTGACGGGATTCATGATGCCTTGTTCTGTTCGAGCTGCCCCATTTTCCGGCTTCCGGGAGCCTTTTCAGGCGTGAAGGCGAATTTTGTCAACCAGTCCTGGAGGGGAAGCTGACGGGCGGAATATGCGTGCTCCAAAAGTATAACGCCATTCACAACATATCGATCCCCAGGGTCGATATTGATCCCCTGGGGCAGGCGGCTGTTTGGCGGCGATGTCGGCGCGATTTCGTGACGGACGTCATGATACCGGACCAAGAGCCGGCCCAGTCTGTCTTGGAGCTGACTGAACCATACGACCGGCACCGATCTCCGATGGTTTCAGGGCGCGGAACTCGTTGAAGGGTCGAGGCGTTGTCCTGGCGCGTTAGTATCCATAAGTATAACTGATCTCAGCGGCAGGCGCCTTATGTACTCTGACGGGCCTAGTTTTAGAAAATCAATGATGTTGCAACGGGGTTACATCCTGTAGAAATCACATCATGTTCAGCAATAACCACTGGTTTAGCACAACTATTGGCCAAAATGCCTGCTTACAACTCATTCGCTGCACAGGATGTGGGATTGCTGGCGAAGTCCGCCGAGTGTCCAATCAGGCCATGTGCTGATGCTGATTCGCGACAGGATGCGGGAGCGCTCCGGCGGTGTGGTACTGAGTAGCCAGAGCCAGCAGTGCAGCAGACCATATGAGGAGAGGGATCATGTACAACGATTCTCTGTTCAATGCTTTCGCCCGGTCCTTTGAGGCTCGAAGCGAAACCGATATGTCGATGGCGGAGTATCTGGAATCGTGTCGAGGCGATCCGATGCGATATGCCAATTCGGCCGAGCGGTTGCTGGCCGCAATAGGTGAGCCTCAGATGATTGACACGGCCAAGGACGCCCGCCTTGGCCGTATCTTTTTGAACAGGACAATGCGCGCCTATCCGGCCTTCACCGGATTCCACGGCATGGAAGAAACGATCGAGCGCATCGTCGGCTTCTTCCGGCACGCAGCTCAGGGCCTGGAAGAGCGCAAGCAGATTCTCTATCTGCTGGGGCCGGTGGGCGGCGGAAAATCGTCGCTGGCAGAGCGGCTCAAGTCGTTGATGGAAGTCTACCCGATCTATGTTCTGAAGGCCGGCGACGAACTCAGTCCGGTGTTCGAGAGTCCCCTGAGTTTGTTCGATCCGGAATCGCTGGGGCCGATGATTGAAGAAAAGTACGGCATTCCGCGCCGTCGCCTGAATGGACTGATGAGTCCGTGGTGCTACAAACGGCTGGAAGCCTTCGGGGGCGATATTTCACGATTCCGCGTCGCCAAGATCCAGCCCTCGCGTTTGCGGCAGATCGCGATCGCGAAAACCGAGCCGGGCGACGAGAACAATCAGGACATTTCCTCACTGGTCGGCAAGGTTGACATTCGCAAGCTGGAGACCTTCGCCCAGAATGATCCTGATGCCTACAGCTATTCCGGTGGATTGAACCGTGCCAACCAGGGCATCCTCGAATTCGTCGAGATGTTCAAGGCGCCGATCAAGATGCTGCACCCGCTGTTAACGGCGACCCAGGAAGGCAACTACATCGGCACCGAGAATATCGGTGCGATTCCCTTTACCGGTATCGTTCTCGCGCATTCGAACGAATCCGAATGGCAAAGCTTCAAGGCCAATAAGAACAACGAAGCCTTCATCGACCGCATCTGCGTCATCAAGGTTCCGTACTGCCTGCGGGTGACCGAGGAGCAGAAGATCTATGAGAAACTTATCTCCGGATCCGAACTTGCTGCCGCGCCGTGTGCGCCGGCAACAATGGAGACGCTGGCGCGCTTCTCGGTGATGTCACGTCTTCGCAAGCACGAAAACTCCACGCTGTTCGCGAAGCTGCGGGTTTATGACGGTGAAAGCCTCAAGGAATCCGATCCGAAGGCCCGCAGCGTTCAGGAATACAAGGATGCTGCCGGCGTCGACGAAGGCATGGACGGCGTCTCGACGCGCTTCGCATTCAAGGTTCTGGCCGCAACGTTCAATCACGACACCTCCGAGCTTGGCGCGGATCCCGTCCATCTGATGTATGCGCTTGAGCAGGCAATCCGCCGTGAGCAGCTTCCCGAGGAGGTCGAAAAGCGCTACCTTGAGTTCATCAAGGCCGAACTCGTGCCACGCTATGCGGAATTCATTGGCCACGAGATCCAGAAAGCCTATCTCGAGTCCTATTCGGATTATGGTCAAAATCTGTTCGATCGCTACGTGGATTATGCCGATGCCTGGATCGAGGATCAGGACTTCAAGGACCCCGACACAGGCCAGCTGCTCAACCGCGAGCTTCTCAACCAGGAACTGACCAAGATCGAGAAGCCCGCAGGCATCGCCAATCCAAAGGACTTCCGCAACGAGGTCGTCAAATTCTCGCTGCGGTCGCGGGCACAGCACGGCGGCAAGAATCCGTCCTGGACCAGCTACGAAAAGATTCGCGAGGTCATCGAGAAGCGGATATTCTCACAGGTTGAAGACCTTCTTCCGGTTATCTCGTTCGGCTCAAAAAAGGACGGTGATACCGAGAAGAAGCACGGCGAGTTTGTCGAGCGCATGGTGGGACGCGGTTATACCGAACGCCAGGTTCGCCGGCTCGTCGAATGGTACATGCGAGTGAAGCAAGCCGGCTGAGGCCAATGCAAGGGTGGCTATGCACATCGTCGATCGGCGCCTGAATCCGGGCAGCAAGAGTCTTGAGAACCGCCAGCGCTTTTTGCGTCGTGCCAAAGCGCTGGTTCAGGGCGCGGTCAAGAAATCCTCACAGGACCGCGACATCAAGGATGTGCTGGAAGGCGGCGAGATCAGCATCCCACTCGACGGCATGAACGAACCGCGTTTTCGCCGCGAAGGCGGCACGCGCGACATGGTGCTTCCCGGAAACAAGAAATTCATCGAAGGCGACATGCTTCCGCGTTCGGGGGAAGGCCGCGGAAGATCGTCCGAGCCGGGTGAAGGCGACGGCGAGGATGGGTTCCGGTTCGTTCTCAGCCGCGATGAATTTGTCGATCTGTTCCTCGATGACCTCGAATTGCCGGACCTCGCCAAGCGGAAGCTTGCCGAAGCCGAGAGCGAGGGGCTTCACCGGGCTGGCTACGCGACCTCCGGCTCGCCCGCGAACATTTCGGTAAGCCGTACGGTGCGGCTCGCGATGGCCCGGCGGACCGCGTTGCGGCGACCGCGGCCGGAAGAGATCGCGCAACTCGAGGCGGAGATGGAAGACTGCGACGAGGCGCGCCGCATCGAGTTGATGGCCGAGATCGAAGCATTGAAGGCAAAATTTCGCCGGATTCCGTACATCGATCCGATCGACATCCGATACCGCCGCTTCGAAACCATGCCGAAGCCGGTAGCCCAGGCCGTCATGTTTTGTCTGATGGACGTGTCTGGCTCCATGTCCGAGCATATGAAGGACCTCGCCAAGCGCTTCTACATGCTGCTCTACGTGTTTCTGACGCGACGCTATCGCCATGTCGAGATCGTATTCATTCGACATACCGACCGCGCGGAAGAAGTCGACGAAGATACCTTCTTTCACGGGCCGGCATCGGGCGGTACCTTGGTATCGAGTGCGCTGCAGGCGATGCATGATATCGTCCGGTCGCGGTTTCGTCCGGCGGACTGGAACATCTATGCCGCGCAGGCTTCTGACGGAGACAACTCGCTTTCCGACGGAGAGGTCGCGGGCCGGCTGCTTACCGAGATGATACTGCCGGTCAGCCAGTTCTTTGCGTACCTGGAAGTCGGCGAGACCGGCGGCAGCACGTTCGATATGCCCGATTCATCGCTTTGGACGCTGTATCAGCGTTTGCGCGCCGACGGGGCGGCGCTGTCGATGCGCAAGGTCAGCGACCGCAGTCAGATCTTTCCGGTGTTTCACGACCTCTTTCAGCGCCGCCGCAAGCAGGAGAAAGCCGCGCCATGACCGCGACAGCCGGATACCTGTTTGAGGGAGCGGACTGGGATTTCACGAAGCTGCAGCATATTCACGATGCCTGCGAGGAGATTGCGCGATCCGAACTGGGGCTCGACGTCTATCCCAACCAGATCGAGGTCATCACCGCCGAGCAGATGCTGGACGCGTACTCCTCGGCCGGCATGCCGCTGTTTTACAAGCATTGGTCGTTCGGCAAGCATTTCGCGCATCACGAGGCGTTCTACCGCAAAGGGCTTATGGGCCTCGCCTACGAGATCGTGATCAACAGCTCGCCGTGCATTTCCTACTTGATGGAGGAAAACACCGCGACCATGCAGACGCTGGTGATCGCCCACGCGGCGTTCGGCCACAACCATTTCTTCAAGAACAACTATCTGTTCAGGCAATGGACGGACGCCGAGGGAATTCTCGATTATCTCGATTTCGCCAAGAGCTACGTGGCGCAATGCGAGGAGCGGCACGGCCGGCTGGCGGTCGAGCAGACGCTCGATGCTGCGCATGCCTTGATGTCGCATGGGATCGATCGCTATCCCGGCAAGAAAAATCTCGATCTTCGCGCGGAGGAAAAGCGCGCCGGAGAGCGCCGCTTGCACGAGGAGGGGGCGTTCAACGATCTGTGGCGAACCGTTCCGACCGGACCTGTCAAAAGCGCGGCATTGCTGAGCACGGAACGACGCCGCAGCTTGCTTGGGCTGCCACAGGAAAACCTGTTGTATTTCCTCGAAAAGACGGCGCCGCGCCTGCAGCCATGGCAGCGCGAGTTGCTCCGGATCGTGCGGCACATCGCGCAGTATTTTTATCCCCAGAGTCAGACCAAGGTCATGAACGAAGGCACTGCGACCTACGTGCATTACCGCATCATGAACCGGTTGCACGAACAGGGCCGGATTTCCGACGGCAATTTTCTGGAATTCCTGCAGTCGCACACAAATGTGGTGTTTCAGCCCGACTTCGACGATCCGCGCTTTTCGGGCTTTAATCCCTACGCGCTCGGCTTTGCGATGATGCAGGACATCGAGCGCATCGTTTCCAATCCCGACGACGAGGATCGTGAATGGTTTCCGGACATTGCCGGGACCGGTGACGTGATGGCGGTACTGCGCGATATCTGGGCCAACTACCGCGACGAAAGTTTCATCAGCCAGTTCCTCAGCCCGCGATTGATCCGGCGCTTACGGTTGTTTCATCTGCATGACGATCCAGAGCAGCGCGAAGGTATTCTGGTCGATGCGATCCATGATGAACGCGGCTATCGTCGGGTTCGCCGTGAATTGTCGCGGCAGTACGACGTCGGCTACATCGATCCCAACATCGAAGTGGTCGATGTCGATCTTGCCGGCGACCGTCGCTTGATGTTGCGCCATACCGTCGTGAAGGGCGCCCAGCTGAACGAGACCGACGCCAAGCGCGTGCTGCAGCACCTCGCCGATCTCTGGAGCTATGACGTATCGCTGGTCGAAGTCGATGCTGCAGACAACGTGCTCAAGGAATACGTTTTGAGCCCGCGCGGGGTTGCTGCAGCGGCGTAAATGGTTGCCGGCCTCAGGGTCGCAGATACAAATATCCCTGAGATTGCAGTTCCGCGATCCGAACCACGCCGCCTCTGTCGGCGCGGATGAATCCGGGCAGCAAGTCCTTCAGCGCAACGTTCTGCGATTTCATGGTGTTGCCGCATGCGGCGAGTTCAAGGCCCGCCTTGGAAAATTGGCCGACGCGCCGGCTGAGATCCGGGTTGGCCGAGCTTGCGTGAAATGCCCGCAGCGCCTGGCCGTGCACCACAAGTGCGATGGTGACGTTGTCAGGACCGCCGACACCGTCGAAATGATTCTCAATGTTGCCGATCACGAAATTGACCTTGTCGAGGTCGTTTAGGTGATAGACGACCTTTAGCTTACCTTGCAGCCTATCCTGCGGCCCAGCGTCGGTGGCGCCGTTTGCTCGGGTGGTTGCCGACACGAAGGCGGCACCAAGCGCAGAAAACGCGCCCCATAAAATGCGGCGTCGATGCATGGCGTCCTCCCATATTGGCTTGCGTTCTGCGAGGCGGCAACTTCCGCCGAACCTGTCATTTGTGTCTGATCGCCGCGAGTTCCTTGCGGTCGGTCACCAGCGATGCGCATTCACGCGTGTCGATCCGATCCAGCCGGAAGATCTTGTCATCGGCGCCGGCGACCAGTGAATCGCCGGCTTCCTCGTCGGGCTTGTTGTTTTGCCAGATGCGAACCCGCTCGAGCCTGATGATGGCGGACTTGTCGTCTTTCGACAACGCCACGCCGATGCCGCCGCCATCGCAATCGACGCCGCAGCCGAACCGCATTTCATTGCCGGCGTCTTCGGCGACGACGTGGCTGCAGAAGCCGCTGGAGTCGAAATCGCCCGACCGATGGCGGTACTTGACGCCGAGGCGGAACGAATAATTGGTGGTGTTCTCGTCCGACGGGATTTCCGCCGTCACCAGCAGCTTCATCGCGCTGACTTTTTGCTTGGGATGCCGCGCCAGATGATCGGGGTCGTAGCGTCGCACGAAGCAGGCATACTCCTTGGCTTTTTTCCCGGGCGGCCTCGTGAACATCCTGATGTCGAATGCCTCGGCCTTTGCCTTGTCGATGCCGTCCTCCTGGGCGTGGCCGACGGTGGCGGAGGTAGCCGCCATCGCGGCGACCGCCATTATCACGATCCAGGTACGTTTTATGAGGTTCTCGGCCATTTATGACACATCCATCGATCGTCCGCTCGGCTAGCCAGTCGGGTGTAGCACGATGTGTCGCGTTGCGAAGACGGCTGTTAGTTCGACGTTTAGTCGCGGCAGGCGCGGGAGACGTTCAACGGGCTCGCCTCTGCTTGTGTGACCCGCTACGATGAGAGGACCGGTGCGCAGGAAATCGCCGAAGGAGTAAAGGGTGACGCGAGCGCCCTCTGTGACCGGAGGCCTCGGAGGTTTTCGTGGAGTCCACAAAGACTACCTATAAGTCTTTCCACTTTAAGGCCAAAACCACCTGGAGTTCGGCGCGGCGTGGCATGCTTTCAGCAGCGGGAAAGCCGAACATCGTCGTCGGCAGCCCGCCGGAGTTCAAAGGCGAGCCGGACGTCTGGGCACCCGAAGAGATGCTGGTCGGCTCGCTCAACACGTGCATGATGCTGACATTCCTCACGCTCGCTCAACGCCAGGGTCTGACCCCGGTCGGATATGAAAGCGAAGCCGAAGGCCTGCTCGACAACGTCGAGGGCAAGTACCACATCACTGAAGTCACGATCCGACCTCGCGTCACCTTGAAAAGCGAGGCCGAACTCGAGCTTGCCCGCAAAAGCATGGAAAGCGTCGACGCCCACTGCTTCATCGCAAATTCCATTAACGCCAGGATCACCCTCACGCCGGAGTTTGTCGTTGCTTCATCGACGTGAACGACCCTCATCGAACGTTGATCAGGAGGGGCCGCCCTCAGGCGCCTCCTCGAATGGCCGCTCCGGATGCATGCGAAACGCGAGTCCGGCGCCGAGCAACAACAGGCCAATCGAGCCGGCAAATGGCAAGGTCCAGCTTCCGGTCTTGTCGATCAGATAGCCGAACACGAAGGGTGAAATGATGCCGGCAACGCCGAAGCCGAAATTCATCATGCCGCTCGCCGATCCCGAATATTTTGGCGCGATGTCCATCGGTACTGCCCAGATCGGGGCGACCACCAGTTCGACGGAAAAGAATGCCGCGGCGAGTGAGATCGCCACGACGTTGATGTCGTGAACCAGGATCACCGGAATCAGGAATAGAAAGCCGCCGAGCATCCCAGCCACGATAACGTTACGCCGTGCTGCGGCCCGGTCGCCGGTGCGGTGCAGGATCCGGTCGCTCGCCACGCCGCCCAGGGTGTCGCCGATCACGCCGGCAAGGAAGACGCCGGCCGAATAGAATGCCGATTGCGTCAGGCTCTGCTGATAGTTCTGGTAGAAGAACGACGGTATCCAGCTTAGAAACAGCCACAGCGTCCAGCCGTAGCAGAAATCGACCGCGGTCACCGGCAGCATGCGGCGAAATAACTTGAACCATGGCACCGGCCTAGTCGCGCCTCGGCTGCGTACAGGGAGCGCTGCGAGTTCCTCGGTGGTCAATGGCGGCGCTGCCGGTACATCACGAAAGTACCATAACCACACGAACACCCAGACCAGGCTCAAGAGAGCAAGGACAACGAACGCGCCGCGCCACGACACCAGCCCGACCAGCAAGGCAATCAGAGGCGGCGTGAGCGCGTTTCCGATCCGGGCCGACGAATGCGTGATGCCTTGGGCGAAACCCCAACTGCGCTCCGGCACCCACGCCGCCATGGCGCGCGTCGCAGTCGGAAAGGTCGCGCCTTCGCCGATACCGAGCGCAAGCCGCGCGGCGAACAGGCTCGCAATTCCGCCGACGGCGCCGGTTGCCGCCGTCGCCGCGCATACGATAAGACCGCTGACGAACAGCGTCCGACGCGCACCGAATTTGTCGCCGAAATAGCCTCCGATCAGCTGGAACAGCGCATACGGATAGGCGAATGCTGAAAACACCAGGCCAAGTTGGGTGTTGCTTAAATCAAGGTCGGCCTTGATCAGCGGCGCGGCTGTCGAGATGTTGACCCGATCCACATAGAGGATCAGGTACATGAGACAGATGATCAGCAGGACCGTATTGGAAACGCCTAATCGGCGCATCAGACCGGCGCCGCACTGCCCTTGATCTGCGTCCGGTGCATGATACGGCGTGCGGAGTCGTCGAACGGGTCGCGCCGATGCATGGTGCAGCGATTATCCCACAGCACGAGGTCGCCGACCTTCCAGATGTGCTCCCAGCCGAATTCCGGGCGCGCGACGAAATCCCAGAGCTCGTCGAGCAGCGCCTCGGAGTCCGCAAGTTCGAGCCCCATGAGATACGCATTGCGCCGGCGGCCGAGATAGAGCATGCGCCGCCCGGTGTCGGGGTGGACACAGACCAGCGGGTGTACGGCGCCGGGCGACTTCCTCGGATCGTCGGTTGCGGTGACGCCCTGGCGCAGATAGCCGCCGCTGTTGTAGGTCCCGTCGTGCTTGATCTTCAAGTCCGCGATCCGGTGCTTCAACCTGTCCGGCAATGCTTCGTAGACTGCGTACATGCTGCAAAACGAGGTGTTGCCGCCGGCAGGCGGCACCTCGAGCGCATAAAGCATGCTCGCCATCGGCGGAACGTCGAGATACGACATGTCGGTATGCCAGACGGCTTCGCCGGCGCCGAGGCTGCCGATCGGCTGGCCGTTCACGGTCACGTTTGAAACGATGTAGATTTCAGGCAGCCCCTCGACAAAGCGCCGGCCGGTCTCCTGTACCGGAGCCCAGTCGAGATCACCGAAGCGGCGGCTGAACGCAATGAGGTCTTGGTCGTCGAGCGTCTGGCCGCGCGCCAGAATGACCTGGTGGTCGTGCCAGGCGCGCTCGAGCGCCGTGAATTGCGATGCATCGATATTTTTGAGATCGACGCCGCGCACCTCGGCGCCAAGTATAGCCCCGGTCGAAATCACCTCGATCGGCTTACGCTGGACGTCGCCCGCGATTTCACTCTGAACGTTTAAAACCATCGGAACTCTCCAGCTGCGTGGGCCAATCCGCAAAAATATTATCATCACGCAGTGGGCGAGGGAAGGTTACGGCACAACTACGTGAACGTTGTCGTCTAAAAATTCTGCGCCGCGAAGCGTGGCGCCGAGTTGAAACGAGTTCGCGGCCCGGTCGGTGGCGTAACGGTCGCAATGAAGTTATGTTTTCGCCATAGAAGTCGTTGCGCCGCCCGAAGGTTACCAATCGGCTCCATATGAGGTCTGAAGGATTGACGCTGGCATGGTTCTCATAGCGTTGGCGACAGCTTCGTGAATGAAGCGCATGGCGAGACCGTCTCGCCAGAGCCGCGGGATCGTTTCATTCCGCTGCGGAAGTCGGATATTGTCGGTGGACTCGTCGCCGAGGGCCGCCTTGACGACGTCCAGCAGGCGGGCCTTGGGCAATTTGCCCGCATGCTCGGCGCCATTTTTCACCACCAGTATTTCGAAGAACTTGACCGGCTGCGCGAGGCCTATTTTTACTTCGACCCGGAGGTCGATCCGAAAGCTTGCGGCGTCGCCAACGATCGCGAAGCGGCCTATCGCCGCCTGAGCGAGGAGTTCGTCCGTGTACTGACGGAGGCCAACTTCGTCGAAATCACGCATGACGAGATCGCGCGCGCCTTTGGCGAGCACGCCCTGGTGCGCGTGAAGATCAAGGCGCCGGTCGAGGACTATCGCGATGTCCGCATGTTCCGCCGCGGGCGCCACCAGGAGACCATCGATATTCCGGCTTGGTTTGGTTTGCGCAAGCGGCCGCTCGAAATCGAAGTCTACGACGATGTGGTGATGATGGTTGCGACCAAGTCCGATGACGCGACGCCGGCCGGTTCCCGCAAGGCGCTCGGGAGCGCCAGGCGGCGTAAACAGAAGATCCGCGGCGGCGCGGTACTGTTCAAGTATTTCCGCCATATCGCCCGCGGCGATCTCGAGGCCTTGTTTCCCAATGTCCGCGTGGTGATGAGTCTGTCCGACCATTTTACGCTGGGGGTGCCGGCGCTTGTCGGCGGCGTACCGATCCTGCTCAAGCTCGCCTCGACCATGACGGTATTGTTTGTCGTAGCCGGCTTCTATCTCGGCCTCAACGGCACGATGCGCGATAACGACGTGGAGCAGGCGCTGGCCGCGCTCAGCGGCCTGTTCGCGCTTGGCGCCTTCATGTTGCGACAATGGGGAAATTTCCACCGCCAGTCGCTGATCCATCAGAAGCAGCTCACCGACAATATCTATTATCGCAACGTCAACAATAATTCCGGGATCTTCAATTACATCATCGGCGAGGCGGAGGAGCAGGATTGGAAAGAAGTGCTGCTTGCCTATTACGGCCTGCTGACAGCTGCAGAGCCCCTCACACGCGAGGCACTCGTTGCGCGCATCGAGGGGCTGCTGACCCAACTGTTCGGCGTTTCCGCCGCCTTTGAGATCGACGACGCGCTGGCGCGGCTGAGGCGCCTCAACCTGCTGGACGAAACCGGTGGGTGCCTGTCTGTGCCGCCGCTTCCGGACGCGCTTGCGCGTCTCGAAGGGAACTGGAAGGAGCTTTTACTTACGCCCTAGAGCGGAATGACTTTTCTTCGAATCGTCATCCCGCTCTATCTTTTTGTTTGAGCATGATCTCCGTGCAAACGCTTCGCGTTTGTCGCGAGGGAAAACCGGTACCCACTTTTCCGGATCATGCTCTAGCGCAGGCTGGCGTTGATCTTGTCGAGCGCGGCTGAGCCCGGGCACAGCGCTTTCTCGCCAAGCTTGTTGAGCGGCGTGTCCACCGTGTCGAGGTGGCTGTGCAGGTCTTCCGACTCCGGATCGACGTAGAGCAGGCCGGTCACGATCTGGCCCTCGGCGGCGTGCCTTTGCAGGAACGACATCGCGCCGACCCGATCGTGCGGGTCGTAATCCGCGTCGATCTTGCGCAGCGCTATTCTGGTGCCATCGTGCTGCTCGACCTCCTGCACCGTACCTGGCGCGTAATCGACGGTAATCGGCTCGCGGCCGGTGATGACGTCCAGCCGGTTTACCGCATCATTGTGCTCGCGCACGTAATCGAAGCTTTTGGTCGAGCCGGCATGGTTGTTGAAGGCGACGCAAGGGCTGATGACGTCGATGAACGCTGCGCCCTTGTGCTCGATCGCGGCCGCGATCAGCGGTACCAGCTGGGCCTTGTCGCCGGAAAAGCTCCGCGCCACGAAGCTTGCGCCAAGCTGGAGCGCAATCGCCACCAGGTCGACGGCGCTGTCGGTATTCATCACGCCGCGCTTGTTCTTCGAGCCGCGGTCGGCGGTGGCCGAAAACTGACCCTTGGTGAGGCCGTAGACGCCGTTGTTTTCGACGATATAGGTCATGTTGACGCCGCGCCGGATCGAGTGCGCGAACTGGCCGAAGCCGATCGAGGCCGAGTCGCCGTCGCCGGAAACGCCGAGATAGATTAGATCGCGGTTGGCGAGATTGGCGCCGGTCAGCACCGACGGCATCCGGCCATGGACCGAATTAAAGCCATGCGAATTGCCGAGGAAATAGTCGGGCGTTTTCGAGGAGCAGCCGATGCCCGAAATCTTGGCGACGCGATGCGGCTCGATCGAAAGCTCGAAACAGGCCTCGATGATCGATGCGGTAATCGAATCGTGGCCGCAGCCGGCGCACAGCGTGGAAATCTTGCCCTCGTAATCGCGGTGGGTAAAGCCGAGATCGTTCTTCGGAAGGCCGGGATGCTGGAACTTCGGCTTGGCGATATAGGTCATGACTTCACTTTCCGGAGCGGGGTCAGCTTGAGCTGATCCTGGTGGTCGCCGATGGCGCCGGCGATGAAGCGTGCGGTAATCGGCGTGCCGTCATAATGCACGATCGGGACCAGCCGGACCGGATCGATGCCGTTCTCGTTGACGATCAGCGAGCGAAGCTGTGCGTCGCGGTTCTGCTCCACCACATAGACGAAGTCGTGGTCGGCAATGAAGCTTGCGACGCTGGAATGGAATGGAAAGGCGCGGATCCGAAGCCTGTCGAGTTGATGGCCGCGTGCCTCCAACAGCCCGATCGCTTCGTCCATGGCCGGCGCGGTCGAGCCGAAATAGATCACGCCGTACTTGGTGGGTTTGGCGGCGTTGGCCTGCAGCGGCCGTGGCACCATATCCTGCGCGCTCTCGAATTTGCGCACCAGCCGCTGCATGTTGTCGGCATAGACCGAACCTTCCTCGGAATAGCGCGCGTAGCGGTCGCGCGAAGTGCCGCGGGTGAAGAACGAGCCCTTGGTGGGATGCGTGCCGGGATAGGTGCGGTAGGAGATGCCGTCGCCATCGATGTCGAGATAGCGCCCGAAGTCGCGTCCGTCGTCCAGCATCTCCGCGGTCATCACCTTGCCGCGGTCGTATTGCTTGGCGTCGTCCCACTTCAGCGGACGGCAGAGACGATGGTTCATGCCGATATCGAGATCGAGCATCACGAAGATCGTGGTCTGCAGCCGTTCGGCGAGGTCGAAGGCCTGGGCTGCGAATTCAAAAGCTTCGGCGGGGTCCTCCGGAAACAGCAGCACATGCTTGGTGTCGCCATGCGAGGCATAGGCGCAGGCAATGATGTCGCATTGCTGGGTGCGTGTCGGCATGCCGGTGGACGGACCGGCGCGCTGCACATTCATGATCACAGCCGGAATCTCGGCGAAGTAGGACAGGCCGATGAATTCCGTCATCAGCGAGATGCCGGGACCGGAGGTAGCGGTAAAGGCGCGCGCGCCATTCCATGACGCGCCGATCACGATGCCGATCGAGGCCAGTTCGTCCTCGCCTTGAACGATGGCGTACTTCGCCTTGCCGGTTTCGGGATCGTGCCGCAGCTTCTTGCAGTGACTGCCGAAGGCGTCGGCCAGCGACGATGACGGCGTGATCGGGTACCATGCGCAGACGGTGGCGCCGCCATATACCGCGCCGAGCGCGGCCGCACTGTTGCCCTCGATGAAGAT
>DATHHQ010000343.1:0-2012 GCA_035490095.1 Bradyrhizobium sp. | reverse complement strand
GCCTTTCGAGAAACCGTATCGCGCCTTGACGTGACCGATGAAGCGGACCGCCTCGGTGAGGCCGAGCTTTTCGATCTGAGCCTTGAGAGCCTCGAGTTCCTCGCCATCGCCTGCCAGCGTCAGCGTGACCGGTTTACCGTCGGCGCGCAGCCGCGCCACCGCATCGACCAGGAGGTCCGCCCCCTTGATGTGCCGGAACTCGCCGACATAGACGATATCGGTGGCGTCAGCCGCCTTGACGACAGGGTCGAACTCGTCCGCGGTCACGCCGTTGAACACGCAGCGCACCAGCCCCTTGGGCGTGCCGATGGTGCGCTGATAGGTATCGCGGGCGAAGGCACTTTCGAACAGGAACAGATCGGTGCGGTTCATCAGCGTGCGTTCGAGGCGACTGTAGAACGCGCCGTTGATGGTATTCAGCGGGTAATGCAGCGAGCCGCCATGCGGCGTGTAGACGTGAATGGTGCTTTTTGAACGAGGCTTCAGGCGGATGAAAGCGCCGGTCTTGGCGCCGTGGCCATGCAGGACGTCCGGCTTCAGCCGCCGGATCAGTTGCATGAAACGCGCCCACACCCAAACGTCGCTGGGAAAGGGTTCGCGGCGAATGGCAAGGCGATGAACGCCAAGTTCGAGGCGGGGCGCGATTTCCTTGAGCGCGGCCTCGGCGCGCTCGCCGCCGGTCAGGCTGTCGGCGATCAGGCCGACGCGGTGGCCACGGTCAACCTGCCCGTTGGCGAGGTCCAGGATGTGACGGAAGATGCCGCCGACCGGCGTACGCACCGCGTGCAGGATACGAAGCGGCTGATCTGGAACGACGGCCATGATCAGAACCAGCGTTCGCCGACGAGGACGGTATCGCCGGGGCCAAGCGCGGTGCCGAGCGGCACCACGGTTCGGGATGAGCCCGAATTGTCGATATGGGTCAGCGTAACGCGATCGCGGCGCGCGCGCGGCGAAAAACCGCCGGCGATCGCCACCGCACTTTCAACGCTCATACTGGGCACATAGGGATATTGCCCGGGGGCCGCAACTTCGCCGAGGATGAAGAACGGCCGATAGGCCTCGATCTCCACCGCCACCGACGGTTCGCGGATATAGCCGTTGCGCAGTTTGGCGGTGATCTGTGCCGCCAACCCCGCTGGCGTTCGTCCGCGCGCCGGCACCGCGCCGATCAGCGGCATGGTGATCGAGCCGCCGGCATCGATGGCATACGTATTGGTGAGACCTTCCTGGCCGTAGACCACGACGCGCAACTTGTCGCCGGCATCGAGCCGATAGGCCGCGTCATGAGCCACCGGCGTTGGCGCCGCAGCAGCATAGGCCGCCGCCGCTGGGGCAGGGGCCATGCGGTAGGATGGCCGGTAAGCAAACGAATCGAGATCGCCTTGCGGCTCGACGGCGGCGACCGGCGCGGATCTGCGCATGCAGCCCGCCAGAGCGAGCGCAGTGAGCAGACAGAGGATAGCGGCGCGAACGCCTCGCATCGGACAGCCCTGAGAGAATTATCGATTCCGATTAAGGGCATTCATGGTTAACAAAGCATGAGCGCGGCGGCGCGCGCCCCGGCGTTCCCAGCGGCCATCTGCGGAATTAACCCAGCGGCAACCTTAATAGAGTGTAATCGCAAGGGTTGAGCGGAGCAGTTTGCGTCTGCGGGGGTGTGCGATGCGTTTAGCGTTCCGGCGTGCAGGCGAAGACATAGCGGGCAACGAAAACACCGTTGCCCAGCAGGTTGTCTCAATGCCTGCGTCAGCCACCGACAGGCCGGCCGCCGCCGAATCCGGTGACCTTGATCTACGCGCGCTTGGCCAGGCCCTGTTGCGCAACAGGGGCTGGATTATCGTTCCGACGCTGCTCGCCGCCGTACTCTCGGTTGCCGCCGTCAACATGATCACTCCGCGATACAAATCCGAAGCCCGGATCCTGATCGACGGCCGCGAAAACATCTTCCTGCGGCCAAACGGCGAGCGCAACGAGGAGCGCAACGCGCTTGATGCCGAGGCGGTCACCAG
>DATHHQ010000342.1:0-3632 GCA_035490095.1 Bradyrhizobium sp. | reverse complement strand
GAGCGTCGCAAGCCTGATTTTTCGAAGGTCGCGGGATAGATCGCGGTCGTCCGATCACGAACAAGACAGGTCGATCAGGCATCACTCAGCGACGCCAATGCTCTGGTGACCTCGGTCTTGACGAGATGCTTGCGATAGTCGGCCGAGGCGTAACCGTCCGACAGACATTCGGCTTGTTCGCTGGCAAGCAATGCGGCCGTTGCGATGTTTTGGCTCGATAGTGGTTTGCCGATCAGATGCGCGCTCGCGGGATCCGCCTCGAAGGCCCGGCCGGTCGCGCCGGTGATGCCGATAGTGGCTTCCGCAACGACGCCGTCTTGCAGGCACAGCGCGACGGCAACACCGACCACGGCATAGCCGCTCGCCGGATGGCGGACCTTGCGATATCGGAACTGCGTGCCGGGGTTGGGGCGAGGGATATGGATCGCCACCAGCACTTCTGCCGGCTCAAGCGCGGTGGTCATGATGTCGACGAAGAAGTGGTTTGCAGCGATATGTCTGCGGCCGTTCGGGCCTGCGATTTCCAGTTCCGCGTTCACTGCGATCACGACCGCCGGCCAGTCGGCCGCCGGGTCGGCATTTGCCAGCGAGCCGCCGATCGTGCCACGGTTACGCACCTGCGGGTCGGCAATCAGATCGGCGGCTTGATGGAAGATCGGCAGCACCGTTTGCAGAGGTTCAGACGCAAGCAGTTCGGCATGCGTTGTCAGGGCGCCGATCCTGATGCGGTCGGCAACCTGGATTCCCTTTAATTCGTCGATCCCGCCAATATCGATCAGCAGCGCGGGCGATGCCAGCCGCAATTTCAATGTCGGGATCAACGTATGACCGCCGGCCACGAGCTTGCTGCCGTCGGTATCTTTCTGCAGCAGGCCGACGGCCTCCGCGAGCGAGGTTGCACGAACGTAGTCGAATGAAGCAGGGATCATCGGCTCGCTCCGGCGCGTGCGTTCTGGATCGCCAACCAGACGCGCGGCGGCGTCATGGGCATGTCGAGATGTTTTATCCCGAACGGTGAAAGCGCATCGAGCACCGCGTGAACCATGCATGGTGGTGCTGCGATCGATCCGCTTTCACCGATGCCCTTTACCCCGATCGGGTTGGTGGGGGAGGGTGTCTCCTGAAACAGCGATCGTATGCGGGGGACATGTTCCGCGCGCGGCACCGCATAATCAAGCAGCGAGCCGGTCATCAATTGCCCGGTATCGGGATCGTAGCTGACTTCTTCATAGAGAGCTTGCCCGATACCTTGCACGACTCCACCATGAATCTGTCCGGCGGCAAGAAGGGGATTGATGATCGTGCCGGCGTCGTCCACGGCGACATAATCGAGAATATCCACAATCCCAGTTTCTGGATCGACGTCGACATAGGCCATGTGGATTCCCGAAGGCGAGCCCATTCCCTTCGGATCATAAAACACCGTCTCGTCGAGGCCCGGCTCCAGTCCATCCGGAAGCTTGTGGCCGACATAGGCCATGCGGGCGACCGTGCCGAACGTCAAAGGCGCGATGTCTGTCCCCGAGACGCTGAACTTGCCTGCCCGATAGGAAACATCCCCTTCGTCCACTTCGAGCATGCCCGCGGCAATCTTCTTCGCCTTTGCGACAACACGGGTGGAGGAGACATGAACGCTGGACCCGCCCACCGCCATGGAGCGGGAGTTGAAGGTGCCGTGACCGGCCTGGACCTGCCGGGTGTCGCCCTGCACTACGTCGATATGTTCGATCGGAATCTGCAGGACGTCGGCGGCAATCTGCGCCAACGACGTGACATGGCCGTGGCCTTGGCTCATCGATCCGGAAAAGATCGTTATCCGGCCACTGGAGTCCACGCTGACCCGGGCGCTTTCCCAGCCGCCGCGGTTGAAGCCGAGCAGCGCCAGTCGGCGTGACGGCGCCATGCCGCACATATGCGTATAGGCCGCTACACCGATGCCGCGGTAGCGGCCGTTGGCGCGTAATTGATCGCGCTCGCTGCTGCGTGCACCGTAGTTGAAGGCTTCCATTGCCTTTGCCAGGCAGCCCTCATAGTTGCCGCTATCGTAAATCACGGCGGGCCCGTTGTAGGGCTTGTACGGAAAATCAGCGCGCTGAATGAAATTCCGTCGACGCACCTCAACCTGATCAAGGTCGAGGTGACGTGCGACCGCGTCGATCGCCCGTTCGGCGATGTATCCTCCCTCGGGGCGGCCATATCCGCGATAGGCGTCAACCGGTACGGTATTCGTCACGATCACTCTGGAGCGCGCCTCGTAATTCTCGATTTTGTAGGCCCCGGTCCCAAAATTGACGGTATTCACCGTCGGACCTCCGGTTGCCATATTCGACAAATAGGCGCCGACATTGCCCAGCGTCTCGACTTTCAGACCGAGTATCTTGCCGTCGTTGCGTATGGCGATTTCAATCGTCTCCGTATGCGCCCTTCCATGATTGGTGGATTGATGGCTTTCGGAACGCGATTCCCACCACTTGACGGGCACTCCGAGCAGACGCGCCAAATACGGGCAGAGCAATTCCTCCGGGTAGAGGTGCATCTTGGCGCCGAATCCGCCGCCGATGTCCGGTGCTACAATCCTCAACTGATGTTCGGGAATGCCGACCGTATCGGCGATCCATCGGCGATGCATGTGGGGCACTTGGCTCTGCAGGTAAATCGTCAGGGTGCCGTCAGCATTCGGCTCAGCCAGAATTGAGCGCGTCTCCATGCAGGTCGGGATCAGGCGATTGTTGGCAAGGCGAAGCGCAATGACCTGATCAGCCTCGCGCACGGCCTTACCGTAGTCGCCGCCACCGATCCTATAGATCGTGGCAATGTTATTTGGCACGTTGTCGTGGAGTTGTGGTGCACCGTCGCGGATCGCGGCTTCCTCATCGATCACGGCGGTAAGTGTCTCGTAGTCGACATCGATCAGCCCGATGGCATCATGAGCCATGGCCTGGGTTTCGGCTATCACCAATGCGACGCATTCACCGACGAAGCGAACCCGGTCGATGGCGACCACGGGCCTGTCCGGCACCTTTGTCCCTGGTATTATCCAGTTCGGAACAATCGAGCCGATCTTGCCTGCGAGTTCGGCACCCGACAAAGCCAAGCGGACGCCTGGCGCTGCATTTGCCGCAGAGAGATCGACTTGCTTGATGATGGCATGCGCATGAGGCGATCGCAGGACTGCCATGTGCAACATGCCGGGCGCTTTGATATCGTCCGTATAGCGTCCCTTGCCCGTGACGAACTTGAAGTCTTCGCGCCGCCGCAACGGCTGGCCGACATATTTGATCGCGGTTGCTTCAGTCATGGCGATGCGCCTCCGAGGCAAGGGATTCAACTGCGCGCACGATATTGTTGTAGCCGGTACAGCGGCAGATGTTGCCGGCGAGGTGGTGGCGGATTTCGCTCTCGGTCGGGTCAGGGTTTTGCTTGAGCAAGTGGTGGACAGCCATGATCATCCCCGGCGTGCAGAAGCCGCATTGCAGGGCGTGGTGCTCATGGAACGCCGCCTGAATCGGATGCAATGCGCCGCCTGGCGCGAGACCTTCGATCGTCGTGACCCTGGATCCGTCGGCCATCACGGCGAGAACCGTACAGGATTTGACGGCCTGTCCATCGATATCGACGGTGCAGGCGCCGCA
>DATHHQ010000341.1:0-11900 GCA_035490095.1 Bradyrhizobium sp. | reverse complement strand
ATCTGCTCGTTGCGGCCGCTGCGCAGCACCGACTGCGCCATCTCGATCGCGCCTTGATGATGCGGCGTCATCATCGCAACGAAATCGCGGTCGACGTCGCCCGTTGGCTTGATCACCATGTCGGACATCATCTTGTTCATGGCCGCGTCGTTCTCCCGCAGATACGGCGTTTCCTCGGGAAAGGCCGCCTCGGTCGCCCGCGAGCAAAGCGTCAACGGCGAGATCACGAAAGGCGGCTGACTATTCCGCCCCACCACAAAGCCCGCCGCGCCCACCACCGCGACGGTTGCCAGCAAGGCGCGAAAGGAAATCGATGCGTGCGAGAACGAGATCATGGCGAACGCTCCGGCGGCAGTCGGTCGCCGACAGCAAGCCGCATCACGGCGATCTCCTGCTGCTGGGTCACCACGATTTTCTGCGCCAGCCGTCGAAGCTGCTCGTTATGACCGTATTTGAGTTCAGCCTGCGCCATATCGATAGCGCCCTGATGATGCGGCACCATCATCGCGACAAAATCGCGATCGACATCGCCGGTCGGCTTCACCGTCATATTCGCCATCATCTTGTTCATGGCGGCGTCATTTTCTGACAGGAATGGCGACTCTTCGTCGTAGTCCGGCCGATCCGCAACATATTGAACCGGCATGGCTCCGCGAACGTGATAGCTCGACGTCGATCCTTGAGCCAGGGCCAGCGACGTCGCGGCAACCGACGCCGTGGTCGCCAGCGAGATCACACGTTTGCGAACAAAGGAGCGCGAGAACACAGTCATCTTACCTCCGAACAGATCGAGCTCACGCGGACTTGAACTTCCGCGTCCGGCTTGTGCGTTCCTTGTTATTTTCTTGGAAAATCGCCCTAAAGAACTCCCGAAAACGCAAGCATCGGGAGCGCAGCAAACATGGCGACCAAAGCTCATGTTCTCAATTAAAAACCAGTTTATGATTCTCAAATCGAATTTAAGTGATGCGGCTGCAGCCGGACTGGCGCGAAGCGGTCGCCGGCTGCGATCACTACTTGGGACGCGGCGGCAAGCGCCCGATAACGCCGGTCCTTCGCCGGAGTCAGGCGATTTCCCTCGCGTCGCGCCGGCGATAGACCATCAGCATCAGCGGCGCCAGCCGGCGCAACAATCCATGTGCGGCGATCGGCGCCGGATCCGAGAATGGCAGTGCAAGATTGCTTTCCGGGAGTCCACGTACGGCCTTGGAGAGTTCGTCGCCGAGCGCGATCGAAAGCGCAACCGCGCGACCGTTGCAGCCGGTCCAGCCATAGGCGGCGGGACCGAGCCGATGAATGCGGGGCAGGAAATCCGTGGTCATTCCGACGTAGCCATTCCAGACATAATCGAAATTGACCTGCCCGATCTGCGGCCACAATTTTTGCAATCGCTCCGCGACCCTGAGCTTGAGCCGCTCCGCCTTGTTGCCCGGTCCGATCACGGCGCCTCCGGTGACGAGACGGTTTCGCGCATCGTAGCGCGCGAAATAAAGCTCGCCATGCGTATCGGACATCGCCTGGCGGCCGGGGATGATGGACTTGCGGACATTGTCTGACAGCGGCTGCGTCGCCATTTGCCAGGACAGCACCGGCATGACTTCGTGCGCGATGGCCGGCATCAGCGATTTCGAAAACTCGCCAGTGTAGGCGTTGGTCGCCACGATCAAGGCCCGGCCACTGATCTCACCCTTGTCGGCTTTGACCACCCAGCGCTCGCCCCGTCGTTCGAAGCTGGCCACGGGTGATCGCGCATAGATGCGGCCGCCGCGATCCAGCACCACGCGCGCCAGCCCGCGCGACAGCGCCAGCGGATTGATGTGGCCGCCGGTCTTGTTCCAGAATCCGCCGAACCAGGCATCCGATCCCAGCATGTGCCGGGTCTGATCGCGCGAGAGCAGCTCGACCGACGCGCCGAATTTCGACCATTGCCGCACGCGCCGTTCGGCGATCTCGATGCGCCCGGGCGAATGTACCGGCTGAACCCAGCCGGCCTGTTCCTGCTCGGCCTGGATCTGATAGCGCCGCACTACGTCGAACAAGACAGAGGCACTGTCACGCAACAGCGCAACGAACCGTTCGCCGGCGGCGCCGTGCCTGGCGATGATGTCGTCCGGATCGGGCCGCGACAATGTCGGAATCACCTGTCCATTGTTGCGCCCCGAGGCGCCCCAGCCCGGCTCCATGGCTTCGACGATGGCGACGTCCACGCCCGCCTCGCGCAAATGCAGCGCGGTCGACAAGCCGGTGAAGCCACCGCCAATGACGATGACATCGGCCTCGGCAGTCCCGATCAGTTCAGGCAGATCGGGACCGGGCGGGGTCATCGCGGCCCACAACGAACTGGGCCAGGAGACATTTGCGACAGGCATCGTTGTCCTTTCCTTCTCGATCGTCGCCGGTGAACCGAGCATCGCCCTTGAATTGGCCGGCTTGCGGGCGCGGATCGATCTGGTTAGCTTAATATGCCTGTTCATGCCGGGGAAACAGAAGAGTGGCACTCAAGAACGTCGTCGGAATCGATCACGCCGTCGTCGTGGTCAGGGATCTCGACAATGCCGCCGAGAACTGGAAGCGCCTTGGCTTCACGGTGTCGCCGCGCGGCACGCACAGTGCCAAGATGGGATCGGGCAATTACACCATCATGCTCGATCCCGACTACATCGAATTGCTCGGCGTGCTGGTTGAAACCGAATATAATGCTCCGACCCGGGCGTTTCTTGCCAAACGCGGCGAAGGCATCGAACGCATCGCATTCACCGCGGTCGATTCGGCCGCCGGCGCCGAGGAAATTCGCGCGCGCGGGTTTGAGCCGCTGGGCCCGACCGATTTCGAGCGGCCGGTGACGATGCCGGATGGCAACCTGTCGGCGGCTAAGTTCAGAGTCTTTCAATGGCCGATTGCCGAAGCGCCGGGTGGACTGCGCATTTTTGCATGTCAGCACAAGACGAAGGACACGGTCTGGATTCCGGAGCTGATGAGGCACGCCAACGGTGCGCAACGTCTCAAGCAAGTGCTGATCGTTTCAGGCGAGCCCGCGAAGGACGCCGGACACCTCGCGCGCATGATCGATCGAGAGGTCACGGCCGAGCCGGACGGCGCTGTCGCGGTGCCTTCCGGTTCGGATCGCGCCGATTTCATATTTCTGACGAAAGACCAGTTGGGCGGGCGCTATCCGCAAGTCGCGCTGGCAGGACTACCCGAGCGCGGCGGTGCAGGCCTCGTGCTTGCGACATCCGATCTTGCCGCCGCGAAGAAGGCGGTCGGCAGTTCCGCTGTCAGCAGCGGAAGCGCCGTTTGCGTCCCGCCAGCGGCGGCCAACGGTACGCTGTTGGCCTTCATCAAGGCATAGCAGGAAGTTCACACAGAATTCCATCGTCCCTTCGCGCGCTGAGCAAAGCACTTCGGCCTTTGCAGCCGAACGCTTTGAGAAATCCCGCTGTATCACGCAACGCCCCGACCATGGTCGGGCCGGCAGAGGGCTTGATCGGACGGTGGTGTTAGGTGGCAACGCCTCGTGATCACCGAACCACACCGACCGGCAAACGAAAAAACGCGTTGCCGCAAAACGTGTTGGGCGGCGTTCGCACAATAAATCCTTTTTTAATCGCACTCCCGCGCGCGCGAGGCCATTTTGGTGGCCTGGTTCCGAAGGTAGCCATCCCGTCAAGCGGTGATCACCATTGGTTGCGCCGCCGACAAGAGCAGGAGTTGAAGCGCCCATGAGACGCCTTGCAATGTTCGTATTGGTTCTGTCCACCACCGGACTGCCCGCGGCATTCGCCCAGAGTGCCGTCGGCACGGGCATGGCAGCTCCCATCGGCATCACGTCGCCACTCGGCATTGGCGCCGGCGTGCCGGTCGCGCCGACCGGGATTCCGCTTGGCGCCACCGAATTGGCCACACCAGGCGTGAGTTCGTCAGCTTCGAGCGGCGTGCTTCTCGGCTCGACCATGTCAGCCACAACATGCTCCGGCGCACTGGGATCGTCTCCGGCAACCGGTGCTGTCACGGGAACGTCAGCGCCAACCCCGCTGTTCGATGGCGCCGGCATCGCCGGGACCGCGTCCGGCACCTGTGCAAGCGCCGCCGCATTATCCAGCCCGACCGCATCGGCCTCTTCGCCCACGATGGCCTTGCGGTCGACGGTCGGCCGCGTCGGAATACCGATGGGGTCCACCGAACTCGCCGTCGGCGGACTGAGCCCGTTGCCCGATATCACCACCCAATCGCCGGTCGTGCCGACAGGGACCAGCACGGTCCCGTGTCCAGCGACCGCAATGTCATCCGCGACCGGAACATCAACGTCTTCGAGTGGCTGCTGAAGCACCACACATTCAGGGGGCACGCCCATGCGACTGAGACACTCGCTTGTTGCCATCGTGGCCATCGCCATCGTCGGCGGCGGCGCGTTCGCGGTGACCCGCAGAAGCGCGCCGGCCGCGCGGGAAGCCGTCGCGCCGGCGGTGCCAGTCGTGGCCGGAAAGGTAACCAGCCAGGATGTGCCGATCTACCTGCGCGGCATCGGCACCGTCATTGCCTATAATACCGACATCGTGCGCAGCCAGATCCAAGGGCAACTGACCAAGATCGCTTTCACCGAAGGTCAGGAGGTCCACGCCGGCGACCTGCTCGCGCAGATCGATCCCCGCCCCTATCAATCGCAACTCGACCAGGTGACCGCCGCGCGCGATCGCGACCAGGCCCAACTGACAAATTCCCTTGCCAACCTCGATCGCTACACGCAATTGGAGGGCAAGGGATACGCAACGCCGCAGCTGCTCGACACCCAAAAGGCGCAGGTGGCGCAGCTGCAGAATGCCGTCAAGTCGGACGACGCGCTGATCGAACAGGCGCAAGTCCAGCTTGAATATACCAGGCTGACGTCGCCGATCTCAGGCATTACCGGCGTGCGGCAGGTCGACGTCGGCAACATCATTCATCCCACCGATCCAAACGGTCTCGTGGTGGTAACCCAGATCGAGCCGATATCGCTGATCTTCACGCTTCCGGAAACCGACCTGCCGCAGATCCAGCAGCAGATGGCCAACCACAAGCCGCTCACGGTTCTCGCATACAGCCAGGACGACAAGATCGAGCTCGACCAGGGCAAAGTCGATCTCATCAACAATGAAATCCTGCAGACCACCGGCGCGGTTCAGATCAAGGCCGAATTTCCCAACACCGCGCACCGGCTGTGGCCGGGTGAACTGGTGAATGCGCGACTGTTGCTGGAAACGCGGCGCAACGGACTGACCGTCCCGGTCGGGGTCGTGCAGCAGGGCCAGCAGGGTGTTTACGCCTATGTCATCAAGCCGGATAATTCCGTCGAGAAACGCAACATCACCGTCGCGCAGATCAGCAACGGACAGGCGCTGATCGATAGCGGACTTGCCGCCAACGAACAGGTCGTTGTCGACGGCCAAAACAAGTTGCAGCCCGGCAGCCGCGTCACCGTGCTGCACGGCAAGGCGGCCGACGAGGCCGCGGCGCAGAGTGCCGAACAGATCAACATCCCATGAATATCTCGGCGCCGTTCATCGCACGGCCAATCGCGACCTCGCTCCTGATGGTGGGATTGCTGCTGGTGGGCCTCGCCGCTTACCCGCTGTTGCCGGTGGCGTCGCTGCCGAACGTCAACTATCCGACGATTTCGGTGACGGCACAACTTCCGGGCGCTGATCCCCAGACCATGGCGTCGTCGGTGGCCACGCCGCTCGAGGAGCAGTTCGGCCAGATTCCCGGCGTCACCCAGATGACGTCGTCGAGCGCGCTCGGCTTTACCTCGATCACGCTGCAATTCGAACTCAGCCGCGACATCGAGGGAGCTGCGACCGATACGCTGGCGGCCATCAACGCCGCCGGCGGGCAGTTGCCGCCGGGGATGATCTTTCCGCCGACGATCCGCAAGGTGAACCCCGCCGATACGCCGATCCTGGTGCTGGCGCTGACCTCCGATACGCTGCCGCTGACCACGGTCGACGCCTATGCCGAAAACATCCTGCTGCAGAAGATTTCGCAGATATCGGGCGTAGGCCTGGTCGGCATCGGCGGCCAGCAAAAGCCCGCGATCCGGGTCCAGGTCAATCCGCAGGCGCTGGCCGCGCGCGGCGTCGGTCTCGAAGACGTGCGCAACGTCATCAGCCAGGCCAACGTCGATCTGCCGAAGGGCACGCTCAACAGCCCGCGGCGAACCTACACCATCAACACCAATGACCAGCTTCTCGATCCGGACGCCTATAATCAGCTGATCGTCGCCTACCGCAACGGCTCGCCGGTGCGTGTCAAGGATGTCGGCAACGCCATCAATGGACCGGAGAACGACTTGCTGGCCGCCTGGTTCAACCGGCAACGTGCCATCCTGCTCGCGGTCCAGCGTCAGCCCAACGCCAACGTCATCGCCACGGTCGATCGCATCAAGGCCATGCTGCCGCAGCTGCAAGCTGCCATCCCAAAGGACATCAAGGTCTCAATCCTGTCGGACCGCACCCAAACCATCCGCGCCTCCGTCAGCGACGTGCGCTTCACCCTGATGCTGACGGTCGCGCTGGTGGTGATGGTGATCTTCCTGTTCCTGCGAAATTTCTGGGCGACGGTCATTCCCGCCGTCACGGTGCCGCTGTCCTTGATCGGTACTTTCGCCGTACTCTATGAGTTCGGCTACAGCCTCGACAATCTGTCATTGATGGCGCTCACCATCGCCGTCGGCTTTGTGGTCGACGACGCCGTCGTCGTGATCGAGAACATTGTCCGCCATCTCGAGGAAGGCCTCTCGCCGATGCAGGCCTCGATCAAGGGCGCCGGCGAAATCGGCTTTACCATCGTTTCAATCACGCTGTCGCTGATCGCCGTGTTCATCCCGCTGTTCCTGATGGGCGGCTATGTCGGGCTGTTGTTCCGCGAATTCGCGATCACCGTCACCGTGTCGCTGGTACTCTCGCTGCTGATCTCGCTGACGCTCACTCCGATGATGTGCTCGCGCCTGCTCAAACCGGAAACCGGGCAGCATGGCCGGCTTTACCGATTGTTCGAGCGCGGATTCGACGGCCTGGTCAGTCTCTACGGGCGCGGGCTCAAGATCGTGCTGCGTCACCGGTTCATCACGCTGATGGTGATGTTGGGCACCATCGTTCTCACCGGCTATCTCTACGTCATCATTCCCAAGGGCTTCTTCCCGCAGCAAGACACCGGCATGATCGTCGGCATTACCGAGGCATCGCAGGACATTTCCTTTCCCGCCATGGCCGAACGCCAGCAGGCGGTCATCAACACCGTGCTGCAGGATCCCGCGGTGGCGTCGGTCGGCTCGCAGATCGGGGCCGGCGGCCCGACGGCGACGCTGAACGACGGCCGCATGTTCATCGCCCTGAAACCGCAGAGCGAGCGCAAGGCGAGCGCCGATGAGGTGATCAACCGGCTGCGCCCGAAGCTCGCCCAGTTGCAGGGGATCACGCTCTACATGCAGGCGGCGCAGGACATCACGGTCGGCGGGCGGCTGTCCCGGACCCAATATCAGTATACGCTCTCCGATCCGGATCCCGGTGAACTGAACCACTGGTCCGCGCTGTTCCTCGACAAGCTCAAGACCATTCCGGGGATAGCGGACGTCGCAAGCGACCAGCAAAACGCCGGGCCGCTGCTCGATATCACCATCAACCGCGATGTCGCCTCGAGCTATGGAATCCTGCCGGCGACGATCGACAACACGCTGTCTGATGCATTCGGCCAGCGCATCGTCTCGACCATGCTGACCCAGCAGAACCAGTACCACGTCGTACTGGAGGTCGAGCCGCAATTCCAGTTCGGGCCTAACGCGTTGAACGATATCTACATCAACTCGTCGAGTGGACAGCAGGTGCCGTTGAGCACGCTCGTCATGTCGACCGAGAAGGTGGCGCCGCTCGTAGTCAACCATCAGGGCCAGTTCCCGTCGGTCACCATTTCGTTCAACCTGCTGCCCGGCACCGCGATCGGCAATGCGGTGACCGCCATTCAGCATGCCGAACAACAACTCGGCAAACCGGCTTCCCTGACCAGCAGCTTCCAGGGCAACGCGCAGGCGTTCCAGTCTTCGCTGTCAAGCACGCCGCTCTTGATCGCGGCAGCCCTTGTCGTCATCTACATTATTCTCGGTGTACTGTATGAGAGCACCATTCACCCCATCACCATTCTCTCGACGCTGCCATCCGCCGGCATCGGCGCGCTGCTGATACTGATGGCGTTCCATTTCGATCTGAGCGTGATTGCGCTGATCGGCATCATCCTGCTCATCGGCATCGTCAAAAAAAATGCGATCATGCTGATCGATTTCGCGCTCGATGCCGAGCGTCATCAGGACATGTCGGCAGAAGACGCGATTTACAAAGCATGCATGCTGCGCTTCCGTCCCATTCTCATGACGACGATGGCCGCCCTGCTCGGGGCGGTGCCGCTCATGATCGGCACCGGCACCGGCTCGGAAATCCGCCAGCCGCTCGGATACACCATCGTGGGCGGTCTTTTTCTCTCGCAATTGCTGACGCTGTACACGACACCGGTGGTCTATCTGTACCTGGATCGATTCCGCGTCTGGGCCTCCGCGCTCAGAACAGGTCACAGCGCTGACGAGACTCCGAGCGCCCTGCCCGCCGAGTGAGCACTGCCTGGCAGAACCGCTCTCTCAACGCTTCTCCGCGGTTGGATAGACCAGCGATTGATCCTCGATTTCCTGCACCGGGAGCTTGTGCACACCCGCCATGGTGTGGAGTTCCTGCAACGGCATGGCAGCGGCCGAGAGCTCAATCGAAGACGATCGCGACCACAGCATGGTCGTTGCAACCACCATCAGAACACCAACGGCGATCGCAGAAATCATCAGACGCTTCATGGGAAGTCTCCATGCCATCAAGTCGCCAGCCCAATCCGAAAGTCTCGCAAGGAATTCGGGCGAAAACGGGGACTCGCTCGTGGTTCCGCGCGCGCCAACGCGCGGCACTAAAGTCGCGCGCTGGACTCGGTAAATGCGACCGACGCCGGCTCCTGTACCAGCCTGTCGAGAACGACAGCGGCTGCGAGCGCAATAACGCCGGCGGCAAAGCATGCGACCATGAACGCGCGCATCGTATTTCTCCTGTTTCTCACAACCAGATACTCACGCCGGAAGCGCAAAGGCCTCCGTTTCAACGTCGATGAACGTTCGCCCCAGCGCGCCCACGCGCGCGTAAAAGTCAGCCGATTTGACGTTCTCCAGATCGACAAAGAAGCGCCTGATCCAGCGAGCCAGATGTTTTTCAAAGAACTCACGATCGGTGCCGGCCGGCGCCGCAAAATCGCCGCCGATCAGACCTGCCATGATTTCACAGAGAATGGCGACGTGATCCTCGGGCTCCGAATGCGCGCGATCTCTTTCAATGCCGAGACGCTGGAAGGTTTCGCGCAACCGCGCTAAGGGGCGTCCGTAGAGCGAGCCCGTCAAATAGTGCGATGCATACGGCAGCAGCGCGCCCTGCCCGAGCCCGGCAAACAGATCAAAATACTCCCGCGACGCGCTTGCCTCATCCGCCCGAGCCGCGGCCTCCGCGAGAGCAGCGTGTGCGGCCCCGAGCGGGCTTGCGTCGCCGCGCAGCAGGGCCAGCCGTTCCATCATTTCGCCATCGGGACTGCGCGAAAGCAGGATCGCCAGCAGCGCATACTCCTGCGCACGGGCGCGATCGATCTCATCGACCACGCCATGGGATGCAATCTGAGATTGGGACTCCTGCATCTGCTTCACTTTCGACCTGCGATTCAACATGCGACCGGAGCCGGCCGCTTCTATCCAATCCTATCGCGGCAAGGCGCTGCCGTGCGAACGGTGTCGTGGCAGCTCATCCATCTCATGTTCCTCGGCGACACGATCGTCGCTGGCTGCTGCACCCTCTTCGTCGCCAGGCGGCGAACCGTCAAACGGTTGCTGCGACTTGTCATCCGGAGCGACGGGCTCATCGCAGGTTTCGGCAGCTAGCGAATGTTCCACGGATGCCGGCATTTCCGCCATCATACCGACGAGTTTGTCGCGCCGGCCGAGCGCCTGGGCCAAAAGACCCGGCACATTGTCGCTCTCCAGCAGCGGACCGAAGCCGGGTATTGAATCCGGGTCGTTGAAATCCCATTGGTTCTCGGCGATGCCGATGAAATCGCGGATCGCCGGATCGCTCGCCCAGGCCTGGCGCAATGCGGCCCGTGTCAATTCGGCAGGCACGCGGCTTTGCAGAAAGCCGCGGATGTCGGTGTTGACGGTGATCGTTTCAATCGACGGCAGACTGGCCGGATCAAAGGGCTGGTCGACCGCATCGATCCGGGACTGTGCAATAGCGGCTTCCGCACCGCCCGGTGATGCGTCTCCCGCCGGGCGCAACAGCGGATCTCCCGCAGGCTCCGTCCTGCGCTGGACATCGGCGTTGCGCTTCAATCGCGCCCAGCGCGAGACGAAATTTTCGGACGCGGTCACTCCCGGTTCTCCCGTCCGTTGCCGCGGCGGACAAGCGCCGGTTCCGCCGGCCGGCGTTGGCGCTTGAGGAAGGGCCGCTCGACATGATGTTCGGCAATAAAGCGAGCGACAATTTCTGCGACGTCGGGCGGCATCGGCACGGCTTCGACGAGATTGCTGCCGGCATCGGTCAACGCCTCGCCTTCAGCCGGATCGGCCGTTACGGCAAGAATTTCATACGGCCGCTCCGAAGTAACGGGACGCAGGGCAACCCATAACGCGGGGGCGCCCGACGCGAGGTTGTCGCGATAATTTGCGGTCTCGGTCCGGTGCAATTCGATCACGGCCTCACCTGCAAAGAACAGGGTCGTTTCTGCTTCCACAGCGAGCGGTGTCCACGGCGCGGCCGACGGATTCCCGGCAAAAACCGACACCGATCGCCACAGGAAATCAACCCACGCGCTTTTCGCCTGCCGCCGTTCGACCACGACGCCTACTGCAATGTTGGCGAGAGCGGTAGATCGCATTCACTTGCTCCTCGCACCTGACTGGTGGGCCGGCCACGATGTCGTTCTATTCCGCTGCAGTCGCCGATGGGTGCGGGTGCGCCTGCCGGTCTTCGCCCGCGAGCTGTTGGGTAAGCCAGCGATCGTGATGTTCTTTCGCCCAGTTGAGATCGACCTCTCCGGTGCCCATGGCCTCGAATGCACCCTCCATGCCGAGCGTGCCGATATAGATGTGACCAAGGATCAGGGCGATGAACAGGACGGCAACGACGGCATGTATGACCTGCGCCAGCTGCATATCCGCGATATCGGTTCCGAAAAACGGAAACAGCAGCAGAAAGCCCGACGCCGAGATCGCGACCCCGGCGGCAAGCGAAAGCCAATAGACGAGCTTCTCGCCCAGGTTAAAGCGCCCGGCGGGCGCATGTCTGGATTTGATGAATCCGCCGCCTTGCTTGAGCCAGTCGGCGTCCACCTTTTCGAAGAGATTGTCCCGGAAAAAAATCACCGCGATCAGGATCAACCCGGCCACGAATGCGAAGCTAGTGAAGTTGTGCACATACTTTGCCGCCTCCGAGACGCTCGAGAATGCATCCGGGCCGATCAGAGGCAAAAGTAGAATCTTGCCGAAGGTGATATTCAGGCCGGTCAGGCCGAGAACGACAAAGGATACCGCCGTCAGCCAATGCGAGAAACGCTCAAATGCCTTGAAGCGTAGGATCTTCTGTCCGGAGCGCCCTGCCGTAATCCGCAAGCGTCCCATGACGAGCAAGGCGGCGCCCAGGATCACGATCATGCCGAGGATCACGGCCGCGCCGCCCCAATGCAGCAATACCTCGTGGAAATAATCCCAGGTTCGTCCCGCCGGCTGGATCAGCACCGCGGCTTTGGTATCGGGAATATCGATCCGTCCTTCGACGCGGGGAACTTGCTTGAGCAGCGTCTGTTGA
>DATHHQ010000340.1:0-4229 GCA_035490095.1 Bradyrhizobium sp. | reverse complement strand
AATTCGATCGGCACCTTGCGCTGGGTCCGCGGCCGATCCTGATGCTTGGCCTCACCGCCGACATCCCCGATCAGACTTGCAAGACCGCGGCCCAATCGCGAACGCGCATCGTCGGCCATCGCCAGCTCCCTTGGATTCAACCTGAGTGCTCCGGAATCAAAATCTCGGCTTCGCCGGAGTAGATCGTAGGGTGGGCAAAGGTGCTCTCTGCGCCGTGCCCACCATCGTCCAACCGCGAAACCTCTTGGTGGGCACGCTTCGCTTTGCCCACCCTACGGTCCTGCGTTCAATGCGCGCGCAGATCGCGCTCGCGCTGGATCACTTCGGTCGCGAGCTTGAGATAGGCTTCGCTGCCGACGCATTTGAGATCGTACACCAGCACCGGCTTGCCGTAGGACGGCGCCTCGGAGATGCGGACGTTGCGGGGGATCATGGTGTCGTAGACCTTGGCTCCCATGAACTGCCTGACATCGGCGACGACCTGGTTCGACAAATTGTTGCGCGAGTCGAACATGGTCAGCACGATGCCGTGGATCGACAGGCCGGGATTGAGGGTCGAGCGCACCTGCTCCACCGTCTGCAGCAATTGCGACAGCCCCTCCAGCGCGAAGAACTCACACTGCAACGGGACCAGGATCGCGTCCGAGGCCGCCATCGCGTTGACGGTCAGAAGATTGAGCGACGGCGGACAATCGACCAGCACATACGTGTAGTCGGAGTCCGGCGTGACGCTGGTGTTCAATCCCGCGATCGCATTGCGCAGGCGAAACGCGCGATCGCGAGTCGAGCCCAGCTCAAGTTCGAGACCCGAAAGATCCATCGTCGAGGTCGCAATATGCAGCCGCGGTACCGCGGTCGGCACGATAGCGTCGCGCAACGGCGCCTCGCCGATCAGCACGTCATAGGTCGAGCAGCTGCGATTGCGGCGATCGATACCGAGTCCGGTGGACGCGTTGCCTTGCGGATCGAGATCGACGATCAGCACATTCTCACCGATGGCGGCCAGCGCCGTGCCGAGATTGATCGCGGTGGTGGTCTTGCCGACGCCGCCCTTCTGGTTGGCCAGCGCCAGGATACGCGGATGGTGGGCCGGTGGTTCGACCTTATCCTCTTGATAAGCCTGATCAATTACGGTCATGCGCGGGTGCCATGTGCTGTCGCGGACGGGTTGTGCCGCTCGATACGGTCGAGCTCGACAATCCAGCCCTGTCCGCCCGTGCGGCTGGAGTGCAGTTGCGGCCTAATATTCCAATATTTAGTAGCTTCCGTCAATTCGGCCTCTACATCTTGGCCCTTGAGGAACAGAGCTTTCGCACCCCTTCTCACCAACGGTTCCGCGAAACCAATAAGCTGGTGTAACGGGGCCACCGCCCGCGCGGTCACGCAATCGACCTTGCCGGCGATTCTATCCACACTATCCTCGATTTCGGCCAAATGCACCATCCCGGGTGACGCCGTAATGCGTAACGCCTCGCGCAGGAAGGCGGCCTTCTTGGCGCTGCGTTCAATCAGATGGACCGTCGCGCCCGATGTTTCCGCCAGTGCGCAGGCCAGCACCACGCCGGGAAATCCTCCGCCGCTGCCGAGGTCGACCCAGACTTTGGCCGACGGAGCGAGCGTCAGGAGTTGCAGCGAATCGGAAATATGCCGGGTCCACAAATGTGGAAGCGTCGACGGCGCGACGAGATTGGTCTTCGCCTGCCACTCCAATAGCAGGTCGACATACCGATCTAGCCGCAACTCTGTTTCACGTGAAACGGGAGTGAGCTTCAACGCCGCGGTTTTGTCGGCCGTCAACGGAGGCGGTGCTGGAGCTAGCTGCGATCGTTGAGCCATGAGCTTCAGACACTCAATTCTTTCGGGGCCATTCTTTTGAACTGTCGATCAAGACGGAAGTGATACGCCCGGGCCGGTCAGGTATCCAACAAATTTGAAGTCCGCATTCTGAAGAAGTCCCCACCTCAACCCTCCCCCTCAAGCGGGGGAGGGTTGGGATGGGGGCGCTCAGCAAACAAAGACCGAGATGGGACCGAAGAAAAACGAGCGCGCTGTTTCACGTGAAACGCTTTACGCCGTCGCCGCCGAATTCTTTCGTCGCGCTTCTCGACGCAGATACGCCGCCAGGATCCCCAGCGCCGCCGGCGTCAAACCATCGAGCCGGCCCGCCTGCCCCACCGTGCATGGTCGCGCCCCCTCGAGTTTCGAGCGGGCCTCGTTGGAGAGTCCGGGCACGTCGGCGTAGTCGACGTCGGTCAGTATCAGACCCTCGTCGCGGCGGAAGGCATCGACGTCCGCAATCTGTCGCTTGAGATAGACATCGTATTTGGCATCGATCTCAAGATGGATCGCGATCCCTGGGTCAATGGCCGATAGCTCGGGCCAGACGCCCCGCAGTTCTTCCCAACCGATCTCCGGATAAGCCAACAACTCAAACGCCGAGCGTCTGACCCCGTCGCGATTAAGCGCCAGCCCATATCTCGCCGCTTCATTCGGCGTGAGTGTCAGTGATTTCGCCAACGCCTTCGCCGCATCGAGCGCCGCCATCTTGACGCCGTGACGGATCGAGCGGGCTTGCCCTACACAGCCTAGCGCCAGTCCCTTATCGGTCAGGCGCTGATCGGCATTGTCGGCGCGCAAGGTCAATCGGTATTCGGCCCGCGACGTGAACATCCGGTACGGCTCGGTGATACCGCGCGTCACCAGATCGTCGATCATCACACCGAGATAGCCGTCGGCACGATCGAACACGATGGCGTCGGTGCCGCTCGCCGCTAATGCCGCGTTGAGGCCGGCGACGAGCCCCTGCGCCGCAGCCTCTTCGTACCCGGTGGTGCCATTGATCTGCCCGGCCAGGAACAGGCCCGGCAGACGCTTGGTCTGCAAGGTCGGATCGAGCTCGCGCGGGTCGACATGGTCGTATTCGATGGCATAGCCCGGCCGGACCATTCGCACACGATCGAGACCCGGAATGGTCGCCAGAATAGCCAACTGTATTTCTTCCGGCAGCGAGGTCGAGATGCCGTTGGGATAGACCGTGCTGTCGTCGAGCCCTTCCGGCTCGAGGAAGATCTGGTGTCCGTCGCGATCGCCGAAGCGAACGATCTTGTCCTCGATCGACGGACAATAGCGCGGACCGCTGCTCTTGATCTGGCCGGAGTACATCGGCGAGCGATGCACATTGGCGCGGATCACATCATGGGTCGCTGGCGTAGTTCGGGTAATGCCACACTGGATCTGCGGTGTCGTGATGCGATCGGTCATCACCGAAAACGGTTCGGGCGGATCGTCGCCCGGCTGCATCTCGACCGCTGACCAATCGATCGTGGTGCCATCGAGCCGCGGTGGCGTGCCGGTCTTCAGCCGCCCAAGTGTAAAGCCGGCGCGCTCGAATGACTTTGAAAGTCCCATCGCCGGCGCTTCATCGACACGGCCGGCCGGCCAGTTTCTTTCGCCGAGATGGATCAACCCGCGCAGGAAGGTCCCGGTAGTGATGACGACAGCGCCCGCGGCCAGCTCAACGCCATCGGCCAGCCGAACCCCAGCGACGCGGCCGTTGGAGACAATCAGATCGTCCGCCTCGCCTTCGATGACGCTGAGATTGTCAGTCTCGCGGATCGCGATCTGCATGGCGGCGGCGTAGAGCTTGCGATCGGCTTGGGCGCGCGGGCCTCGCACTGCCGGACCCTTGCGACGATTGAGCATGCGAAACTGAATGCCGGCGGCATCGGCTACCCGGCCCATGAGCCCATCCAGCGCATCGACCTCGCGGACCAGATGGCCCTTGCCGAGACCACCGATCGCCGGATTGCAGGACATCGCGCCGATGGTCGCAAAGCGATGCGTCACCAGTGCGGTCCTGGCTCCCATGCGCGCAGCCGCGCTCGCGGCCTCGCAGCCGGCGTGGCCGCCTCCAATAACAATGACATCGAAAGATTTCGGTGGAGCGATCATGCTGGCTTTTATCGCGGAGCGACGAAACCCGGAAGACGTAAGTTCACCGCTGGAGCATGATGCATTGGAGTTGGATCGATTCGCCGTGAGCGCGAAGCACTAACGATCTCGTGTCCCGGACGCAGCGCAGCGCCTCATAAGCGCGTTCACGCGCGTCTTCGACGCGCTATGGGGCGGTACACCGCGGAGCCCAGACACAAAATCGCGAAAACAACCCCATGCAAAGTAGAATGGGCCCCGGCTCGCAGCGCTCGTGCGGCTTGCGTCCGGGGCACGAG
>DATHHQ010000339.1:0-6497 GCA_035490095.1 Bradyrhizobium sp. | reverse complement strand
GTCGGAACCGGCGCCACCCTCCACAGCTGGTTCGGTCATCAGGAAGGCCGAACGCGCGCGCCCCTCCACCATGGGCTTCAGAAAACGCTCTTTCATCTCCGGGCTGCCCACCTTGCCCAGCAGATACATGTTGCCTTCATCAGGGGCTGCCGTGTTCACCGCCACCGGCCCCAACGGCGACAGTCCCGACGACTTCAGGACGGTTGCGGTTTCGCGTTGGCTAAGATGGCTGCCATCCGGAAGAATGTGCGGAGTCAATACGCCTGCCGCACGCGCTTTCTCCCGCAATTCAGCGACCAACGCATCGGTCGGGCCGTGGCCGTCGCGACGGGGATCCTTCTCATAAGGCACGACGACGTCCCGAACGAATGCCTCCACGCGCGCGGCGATCTCCGCAGCCTTTGCAGCACCTACACTCATTTGATCACCAAGTGGATGAAAGGGCCAAGGTAGCAAACTTGGCAGCGGTTACCCAATTTCCATATGATGAGTTATCGCTAGTTGCCCTGCCCGGTGACTCGCCTCACCATCGACCATATCGCGTCGATCTGCACGCCTTGCCTCGTCAGGTAGCGGGTGTCGCTGCCATAACCCCACCAGTTCCAGCATCCTTGCGGATTGGTGTTGAGCAGCGACGAAGCGTTTTGCGCCGGCAGTTCCGAAACCGTGGTCGCGTGGGCCTGCGGGTACAGCACGATGATGCGGTTGGTGTCGGCCCATTCGTTGACGCCGACCTTGGTGTAGAACTCGGTGCCAAGGACTTCCGCTGACTGCAGGCAGCCATGCAGCGTCACGGTCAGGCGGCACGGTTGCGGCGCACCGGTTTCGCAGGCTTTCGGGACGAACAGATAGCCGGTGTCCGACAGGCCGTTCGCCGCCGTCGCAGCGCCCGGCACGAATTCCTTCTGATCGAAGGCGACGATGCGGCCCTCCGGCTGACCGGCAGGTGGCTGCAGCGGGCCGTAAAGGGTCTGCAGCATCTCGCCGGCCTGGTCGTAGTGGCAATCGTTGATGAACGGCGAGGCGTTGGCGTCACACTTGTTGCCGAAATTCTTCGTCACCCAGGAATGCCCGGCTCCCGCGCCGGGAAGATCGCGATCGCGAAACGCGATCTGCGACGCCGGCACGCCGAGCGTGCGGTAAAGGCTGGCGCCGAGTTCGACCGTCCTGGAGTTGACGACCGTGTCGGCCTGCCCGGTGAACAGATAGACGCGGCTGCGAGCGACGTTGCCCGGCGGGTCGATCCAGCCTTTCGCGGCAAGGTCGGCGACGATCTGCGCATAGAATGCGACGGGCTTCAGCAAGGTCGGCACGGACATGCAGGGCCCGACGGCGAGGCTTGCCAGGGCCAGGACGCCGTCGCCGGTTACGCTGTCCACCGCGCAGCCGAACAGTCCGCCGGCGACGATGCCTGCGCCCATGATCCCCGCCGAATGCGCGATGTGCAGCTGATTGGCCATGAACGCGCCGGAGCTGATCCCGGCCACCGAAACCTGTGTCGGATCGGCGGGGAAACGCCCGAGCGGATCGGCCGCCGATGCGCATCCGCCGAACCACGCCGACAGCGCCAGCAGCGACGCGGCTGCGACACGCCACAAAGACGGCACCGCTGAAGCCGCCGGCGGCGGCGGGCGGTTCACGCCGGAGAGCCTGGCTGAACCGTGAGCGCCGCAGGCGCCGGCATGGGCACCTCGGCGATTGCCTGCTCCAACGCGGCCTTGAACTCGTCCAGCGCCGCAAACATCCGCGACTGCAGGATATTGGCGACGTCTCCGCTGCTGCGGGCCGCCAGTTCAGACAGGACGTTCGAATTCGCCTGGCTTTCCTGCATCGTGGTCTTGAGCGACGTGATCTGCCCGATGACCGCCGCGTGCAGGCCGGAAGCCGAGGTCGGCAGGGAGGGCCGGGCGCCAAACGAGCGGCGGAGCGTGCCCTCCGCCATCTCGGCCTGGTGCTGGGCGAGGACGCCCATGCCTTCCAGCATCTTTTGCTGGGCAAGCCCGATTGCCTCCATGTTGCGAAGCTCGATGGCGAGAAGGTCGCAGAAGTACTTCAGGCCATTGCCGAAGAGTTGAGAGGGACCGTCCATGACGCCACTCCGTGCTGAACGAAACGACACCCGCTTGCAGTTCGCGGCTGCAGCATATGCGCGGGGAATTGGTTCCGGCCAGCGAATTTTCAATGACACGTTGCTGGCTTGCGGAAGGCTTCGTCGAGCTCGACCGGCCCTTGGCTAGTGGTAAGTCAAACTCCAGCCGGATGCTTTCACCCAGCATTCTTCGTCGCGAACATCGTCCGTGCGGCGAAGCCGCTTCACGTCGCGATACCCGCCTTTGTCGAAGCCCGCCGCAAGCGCCTGCTCCGAAGCTTCGTCCCGCATGCCTTCGCAGGGGAACACGGCGATCGGGCTCACGAAGGCCGCGTCGTAATCGTCGCCGCGCCGCGTGATGCAGAACACGGCGCCCGACGGACGCGAAAACTCCAGCGGTCCGGCGAAGTTCCGGGCGGTCGTGAGCGGCAGGATCAGCCGCCCGCCCTCCTTCAAGCCGTCCAGCCAGGCGGCGGCGGGCCGGCTGGCGCCGGCGTTCACATAGATCACGTCCGCCGGCGCGATGGGCGTTACCGAACCATCCCCCTGCAATACCCGGACGTTGGGCGCGTGAGCGAGATTCGCGAGGGCGCGAGCGGCCAGTTGCGGATCGTATTCGATCGCCGTCATGGCGCCCGCGGAGCCCACCATGTGCACCATGATCGCGGAATAGTAGCCGACACCCGCCCCGACATGGACCACATGCTCTCCCGTCGACGGCGCCGCGGCAGCGATCCACATGGCATGTGCCGATGGTTGTCCGTTGTTGAGACCGCGTTCCAGCACGATGCCGACCAGGATATCGGCATAGAGCCAGGCAGGATCGGCATCGGGCGTCGGCGTGTAGCCTGGCCTTGGCGGGTGGCCTTGCCAGCGCAAGATGGGCCACGGTCCCGGGCCCAGATAGGCTTCCCGCGCCACCTCGGCATAGGCGCGCTCCAGGGCGGCATTGCGCACGTTGCCGAGGAACGTGACTTGCCGGGCGTAAGCGCGGCGAAGGACCGCGAGTTCGGCTTCATTGAACATTGCCCTCTCCTTCAGCGGTCGCCGAACGCCTTGCGGACATGGAGCGCGATCTCGACCAGCTGACGGGGACTGGGCAGAGGCCGGTCCTGTGAGACCATCAGCTCCACGCCCCGGGCCATGGGAATGCGGATGCATTCGCTGGCGTCGAGGGCATCGTCGTCGTCATCGTCTTCCCGGCTTGTTTGCTTGGCGCCCTGCCATTGCCGGCGCAGGGCGTCGAAGCTCGTCATCGCCTGCAGCCCGAGACTGATTTCGCCCCGACGCTCGCGGATGGCATCGAGCGCGAAGCCGGCATTGTGGAGCGTCCGGGCCTGCTGAAGCTGCGCCAGGTGGTACTCGGTGAAATTGGACCCCCGACCACGACTGAGCGGCGGATCGATCAACTTCTCCTGCACGTAGAACCTGACAGTCCGCAGCGGCACACCGGCCCGAAAAGCCAGCGTTTCAGCAGTGTATTTTCCGGCTCCAGCCATATCGGAATGTACCACTGACTGTAACATTATCAACTGTAAGATTAAGTCGACGCCGGTTCGGGCGAAAAGCTTTGCTGCAATAGCCGGCGCGGCTATTGCTTGCCTCTTCAGCCGCTTGCAGACGGGAGTTGAACGCTTGAGCAGTCAATTGAGGATCGCCCTCGGCCTGTTGATCGGCCAGGCCGCCGGTGGCCATCCGGCCGCGTGGCTGCACCCCGATTCGAACGCCGCCGGCTCGACCGACATCGGCTACTTCCGGAACCTGGCGCAGCTTGCCGAGCAAGGACGCTTCGACCTGTTCTTCATCGCCGACACGCCGGCGGCGCGGACGGAGAACCTGCACGCCTGGAGCCGCTTCCCGATGTTCATGAACGTGCTCGAGCCGGTGACGCTGCTCACCGCGCTTGCGGGCGCGACGACGCACATCGGGCTCGGCGGCACGGTCTCGACCAGCTTCTCCGAGCCGTACAACGTTGCCCGCCAGTTCGCCTCGCTGGACCACATATCGGCCGGGCGGGCGGCGTGGAACGTCGTCACGTCGGCCAACGACTACGCCGCGCGCAATTTCGGTCACGCCACCCTGCCGCCTCACGCGCTGCGCTACGAGAAGGCCGGCGAGTTCGTCGACGTGGTGAACGCGTTGTGGAACACGTGGGACGACGACGCCTTCATCCTCGATCGCGCCAGCGGCCTGTTCTTCGATCCCGCCGGCCTGCACGCCGTTCACCACGAGGGCAAGTTTTTCAAGGTGGACGGCGCCCTGAACATCGCCCGCTCGCCGCAAGGGCACCCGGTGATCATCCAGGCCGGGGCGTCCGACACCGGGCTGGAACTGGCGGCCCGTACGGCGGAAGTCGTGTTCGCCAGCGCCTCCAATCCGCAGGACGCCAAGCGCGGCTATGACGACCTGAAAGGCCGCCTGGCCAAGTATGGCCGTTCTCCGGACTCGATGAAGATCCTCGCCGGCCTCCCCGTGGTCATCGGCCAATCGCAACAGGAGGCGGAGGACAAGGCCCAGGCCCTCCAGGAGATGATCCATCCGGATGTCGGCCGCTTTCGCCTGGGCACCGACCTCGAGGCCGATCTGTCCGACCTGCCGCTCGACGAACCCATCCCGGAAAGCCGGCTGCCGAAAAGCGCCAATCAGCACAAGGCGTTCTTCGACGGCATCATGAAGATCATCCGCGAGGAGAACCCGACCTTGCGCCAGCTCTATCTGCGCTACGAGCGCGGTCGCAAGACCATCAAGGGCACGCCGCAGCACATCGCCGACGTGATGGAGGAATGGTTCACCATGGGCGCCGCCGACGGCTTCATGATGCAGTTCGCGACGCTGCCGGGCGGGCTGCAGGAGTTCGTGAACCTGGTGGTTCCGGAATTGCAGCGACGCGGGCTGTTTCGCACGGAATACGCGGGCGCCACCCTGCGCGACCATCTCGGTCTGGCGCGGCCGGTCAATCCCAACTCGGCCTGACTACTTCGCGCCGGCTTTCATGGCGCTCGCGGCGGCCCATTGCGCCGGCGCCTTGTCGAAACCGCCCCGATCGGCCGAGGCCAGGACCCGCTCCGACAGCCCCGCCGATTTCTGGACGAAGGCCAGCGGGCCGTCCCAATCGAAGTTGCGATAGACCGCCGCCAGGTTCGCGAAGGGCGCCGACTGGGCGAAAAGCTGGAACGTCAGGCGATGGCCGGCATTGTCCGAGTTCAGCAGATCGCGCGCGAAGGCCAAAAGCTTGCGGCGGTCCTCCGCCAGCCAGCCCTCGTTCACCGTGTAGTACTTGTCGAGCCAGGGCTTGGTCTCGGGGGCGTCGAAAGCAGCCTTGTCCGGGGTCACGCAGATCTGGCCGCCGCAAAGCTCGCGGGCGATATGCATCATGTGGTGGAGCTGCGAGCTCGCCAGGACGCGGCCGGTGAACAGCAGGGACTGGTTGGGCATCATCAAGCCGCCGGGGCTGCGCTCGGCGAGCGCGATCGACGCCGTCAGATGGGCGTTGATGCCCTCCCGGTAGACGGCGAGCTCGGCCAGCTTCTCCTGCACCGCCTGCTGCTTGTCGAGGCCGGTCTGGCGCACATTGAAGAGCGCCGCGCCGATCATCATGTCGGCGAGCTTCAGCACGCGCTGGGTGAAGGCAAACGCCGAATAGCGATGCAGCGTCGAGCGGATGAAAGAAGCCGCCTTGGTATGCCGGTAGAAGAGAACGTTCTCCCAGGGGATCAGGACGTTGTCGAAGATGACCAGCGCATCGACTTCGTCGAAGCGGTTGGCAATCGGATAGTCTTCCTTGGGGGCGCGGCCGGCAAAGCCCGTGCGGCAGATGAATTTGAGGTTGGGCGAATTGAAATCGCAGATGAAGCCCACGGCGTAGTCCGACAGCGCATCGTTTCCCCAGTTCGCGATCGTGGGCTTGGTGAAGGCCTGGTTGGCATAGGCGGCCGCCGTCTCGAACTTCGCCCCGCGCACCACGATGCCCGCGTCGGTTTCCTTCACGACATGCAGGAGCATATCGGGGTCCTGCTCCTGTGGCGGCTTGGAGCGATCGCCCTTGGGGTCGGTATTGGCCGAGACGTGGAACGGATCGTTGCGCAGAACCTTGCTTACATGATTGCGGATGTTCTTGGAGAATTGCGGGTCGACTTCGTCCAGCACGTCCTGCCCGTCGAACAGCGACCACATCTCGCCGACCGTTTCGTCGCCGACGCGCGTGACCACGCCGCCGATCTCTTCCAGGAGTGCATCGGTCGCCCGGCGCTTGGACCACCAGTCAGCCTGCGTATAGGGCAGCTTGTTGGCGATCGCGTGGGTTTCCCCACCGTCGGCATAGCTCATGATGTCGCGCGTCGCCGGTTCGTGCTGCATGTCGTAGAAGCGCGCGCGGATATCCACGAGGGGCTTGAACATGGGATGAGTC
>DATHHQ010000338.1:0-3210 GCA_035490095.1 Bradyrhizobium sp. | reverse complement strand
GCTGGTGAGCGAGGACCTCGACGAGATCCTTCAGCTCTCCGACCGCATCGTCGTCATGTTCGACGGCAAGCTTGCCTTGCAGACCGATGCCGCCCATGCCGACGTCGGGGCGATCGGCCGCGCTATGGCCGGTCATTAGAGAAGATTCCGATTGGGACCCATAAACCCACTGGCATGATGCGTCGAAGTTGTGTCTGCCTTGCTCCTAGAGCGAGCCGATTGCTGGACAGCAGCGAAATGACGCGATGTGCCACCAGCAACATCCCTACTTGGTTGCCTTCCGCATCACACTTGCGACGTAGGCAGATTTAGCGTCGGTATAAACCTCGCGATCTGTCTGATGTTCTGCGGCAAGTCGTTTTTTCAGCCGCTCGTAAGTCTCAGCTTCCTCTGGATGAGCGACGTGACAATGCCGCCCCCGGCGCAAGACTGGTTGTGCCGCACTGGACAAATTGCGACACTTGCACTCAGACTGAACCGGCCGAGGCAGACCACGACGAACGGGGCCGCCTTCGCCGAAGGGACACGATGCCACCGCGCGCCAGAACGCGGGGCCAGGGAAGGAGCGAACGATGGCGGTCACGTCCACGATCGACAGCCCGGCCGCGGCCACGAACGCCACGCCTCTGGCGCGGCGACGCGGCACCTTTGGCGCCGACAAACTCTGGGCGTTGGCCTTTGCCACCCCCTATGTCGCGATATTCGTGGCCTTCGTCATCTACCCGATCGGCTATGGGCTGTGGCTGGGCAGCGATCCGGCCAGCTATGCCGCGCTGTTCGGCGATCCGGTCTATCCGCGCACGGTGGTGAACACGCTGCTCTATCTGCTGTTCGGCGTGAATCTGAAATTGCTGCTGGCGCTGCTGCTCTCGGGCTTCTTCATGCGCAAGGGCTGGTGGACGAAGATCCTGCTGCTGATCTTCATGCTGCCCTGGGCGGTGCCGGCGCTGCCCAGCTACCTGTCCATCAACTGGATGCTGAACGGGCAGTGGGGGCTGATCAATAATATCATCTGGCTGGTGGCAGGGGTGGACGGGCCTCCCTGGCTCGACACTCCGGGCCTCGCCTTGGCTTCGGTCATCTATGGCCATATCTGGAAGTGGCTGCCCTTCTGGACCCTGATCTTCCTCGCCGGGCGCATGGCCATTTCGCTCGAACTATACGAGGCCGCGGATGTCGATGGCGCCAGCCGGCTGCAGAAATTCAAGCTCGTGACCCTGCCGCTGATGGCGGGGATGTACCTGGTCTGCACCATGCTCTCCACCATCTGGGCACTGGGTGATTTCAACGCCGTGCGCTTCATCTCCGGCGGCGGGCCGGCGCTGTCGACGCATGTGCTGGCGACCTTGGGCATCCGCAACGCATTCGAACTGGGCGATCCCAAGCTGGGCATGGCGACGGTGCTGACGGCGCTGCCCTTGCTGATCCCGCTGGTAATCCTGCTGATGCGCCAGTTGCGGCGCCGCGAGGTCACGATATGACCGCGCGACGCCGAGCCCGCACGCTCAACAGCATTGGCGTGTCGTTGCTGTCGGCGGTGCTGCTGGTTTGGACGTTGCTGCCGATCTACAACATCATCCGCGTGTCGATGCAGGAAAAGGAGGAGGTGCTAAGCACCTCCGTCTTCCCGGTGGCGCCCAGCCCGCATGCCTTCAGCGTCGTGTTCCGCCAGGCCTACTGGCTGCTGGAGACATTCTGGAACCAGATGGGCAACAGTTTCTTCATCGGCATCGTTGTCGCGCTGTTGACCCTGGCGATCGGGTCCCTGACCAGCTTCACCATCAGCCGGATGCGCATCCGCAGCGGCTGGATGCTGACCAATGCGGCGCTGCTGACCTATGTCATCCCGATGTCGTTCCTCGCCATCCCGTTCTACGGCATCATGGGCAAGTACGGCCTGACCAACAATCCGCTGGCGGTGATCGCGGTCGAGGTGACCTTCGCCACGCCCTATGCGATCTTCATTTTCCAGCAATACAGCGCCTCGATCCCGTTCGAGCTGGACGAGGCGGCGCGCATCGACGGCGCCTCGCCGCCGCAGATCTTCTTCCGCATCTATCTGCCGCTGATGGCCCCCGCCCTGGTGGCGATCGGCACCTATGCGCTGCTGCTGTCATGGAACGAATATCTGTATGCGTTCCTGCTGCTGTCGGGCGGCAAGGTCGTCACCGTGCCGGTGGCGCTCGGCAAATTCCTGGTGGGCGACGAGGCACCCTGGAACTACCTGATGGCGGCGGCAATCATCTATGCCCTTCCGCCCTTGATCATCTACTACGGCTTCCGCCGCAAGATGAGCGGCGGTCTGACCATGGGCGGGGTTAAAGGCTGAACGCGGCGCCAACGGCGTTGGGGGAGGAAAACAAGATGAAGCGCATTTCACGACGGCTTGTATTGGGTGGCGTGGGCGCCGCGGTCGCGTTGGGCACAGGCCTGAAGCCGCGCGGTGCCAGGGCGGCCGGGGAACTCACGGTGTGGTGGACCCAGGGCTTCTACAAGGCCGAAAACGATGCCGTGATCGCCTGGATGGCTGACTGGGAAAAGCGCAACAACACCAAGGTCAATCTGACCATCATGAACGGGCCGGATGTGATCACCAAGCTGATCGCCGGCATGCAGGTGGGCGACGTGCCGGATGTGGTGCACACTGTCACCGGCGACCGCTTCCTGGTGCCACGTGCGGCCTGGAACGATCAGTTGGAGGATGTCTCCGATGTCGTGGACTCCCAGAAGGCCGAGTTCACGGAAACCGCGCTGATCAGCGCGCGCCTCTATAACGCCAAGCAGAAGAAATATTCGATTTACGGCGTGCCGACCAAAGGCTCCTCGCTGATGAATTCGGTCTGGCTTCCGTTGCTGGAGGAAGTCGGCTTTGCAGCGACCGACATGCCGGGCACGCAGGACAAATTCTACGATTTTTTCCAGACCGTGCAGGACAAGCTGCGCTCCAAGGGCAAGCGTATTTTCGGCCTCGGCTATTCGATGGCGGCGAAGGAGGCGGATGCCGGCAACTTGTTCCACCAGTTCCTGGTCAGCTATGGCGGCGTCGGCATCGTCACCCCGGACGGCAAGCTGAATATCGACGATCCCGCCGTGCGCCAGGCGGCGACCACGTCGCTGGAGCGGCTGACGACGCCGTTCAAGAAAGGCTATGTGCCGCCCGGTGCGATCAACTGGGGCGATGTCGACAACAACAACGCCTTCTTCGCCCGA
>DATHHQ010000337.1:0-13851 GCA_035490095.1 Bradyrhizobium sp. | reverse complement strand
TCGTCGATCGAGATCGCGTGGCGGAAGATCTCGATCGAGGGATTGCGATGGACGAAGGCCAGCACCTGCAGGCTCGGCCAATAAAACCGGTCCGGCCGGGGCACGATGACGCTGGCCACCGTGTCCCAGACCCCGACGAATTTGATGGTGGGCCATTGCACCGACAGGATCCGCGCATATTGCGCCGCCTGGTCGTCCTTCGAGGCCACCGCACCGCCGTCGGTGAATTGCGCAAGATCGAGCCCGCCGTCCGGCTGCGGGGTATCGCTCGAGAACTGCTTGTAGGCGGTGAGCCCCGGGCCCGCGAGGTTGACCTGCTGTTTCGATATCAGCCCGATCTTGTGAATCAGGCCCGCCAGCATCCGCACGGTGTAGGCGCCGCGGGAAAAGCCGAACAGATAGATCTCATCGCCCTCAGTATAATTGTCGACGATGAATTCGTAGGACCTGAGCACATTATCGTCGAGCCCGTAGCCGGTGGCGAGCCCGAAGATCGCGGACGCGTCCTGCACCAGCTTCTTCCACGCATTCGGCCGCGCCAGCGTGCCGACACCGGGATCGTAGAACACCATCTGGCGCGGCGTGGTCTTCTCGGTCTTGCGCAAGGTCCGGTACAGCTTGAGTACATTGGAAATGTTCTCGCTGATCTCGTTGCCGGTGCCGTCGCAGCAGATGACGATGTTTTTGTTCGAGGTGCCCAACAATTCCTCCGTCGCCGAGGCGCCAACTTGAAGCGCGGGCTTTGCCGTCCTAACCGCCGAGGATCAGGATGATCGTGTTCGAAGGAAATGCAACCCTGGATTTTGCGGAACTTACCCGAGTTAAAGCCGCCACACCCCGCAAAAGCGGCCCTCTCGGACAAGCCCACCAGCCTAGCGTGCCCCGATCCTCACTCGGGCGTTGAAGCGCGATTTCGCGCGACGATCGACGGTTTCTGCCGGGCTTTTGGGATTTGTCCCCAGTATTGATCGGTTCGGTTGTCAGGGATTCGTGTGTGCTTCGAAAATGTGCTCTAGAGTTGGCGATTGCACCCTCCGACAACCCCTAGTGGCCGCAGACGAATGGAGAGAGCTTCAGACCCCGGACCTAACGTCGCCCAATTGGCCATGCGCGCGACGGCCGAGATCGAAGCCTTTGGTCCGTCGAATTGCCACGCCTTGATCTCCTGCAGCAAAAGCAAGGGAGGTCATCGCGACCTTGCCCGTAACATGTACGTCTCGCCACTGTACCGTAAGTCGATGATGGTCGCTGAGGGTTGGGGAGTATCATTCAGCATCTTGTCGGCAAAGCATGGGCTCCTCAATCCTAATGAGACGATCGAGCCCTACGATCTAACGCTTAAGGGTGCGTCAAAACAATTCAAGTCGGACTGGGCTAAGAGAGTCGACGAGCAGATCAGGGCTTCGATCGATCAGCGGAAGCGCCTCATCATGTTAGCTGGGGACGATTACTATGCGCCGCTTGTGGAAGCTGGTGCGGGGAGTCCACTGAATTTTTTTGCGCCTATCCAGATTGCCGCGACGCCTCGATGAAGGCTATCGAAACCGCAATCAACATGTCGAGTGGCAAGGACTTTAGGGTCGAATGTCCACTCATGTGGCTCGACAAGAGAGGCGTTTGGCAATTGGCTGAGAGTCTCGGAGGAGCTGGTTTAGTCAGAATCGTCCAAGAAGACACCCACACTTGCTATCAAGGTTTACGCAATACCAGACACGATTGGGGATATGGATGTGGGTCATGCCCAGCTTGCAAACTTCGAGCGAAGGGCTGGCGAGAATTCAAGAATCACTAGCCATGTCCATCACTCACACCCCACTTGCCTCTCAAACCAATCCCCCAGCGCCCCCGCCAGTGGCTTCCACGCCCGCTGCAACCCGCCGAACTGCTTGACCCCATCCCGATATGTCCCGCGCAATTCCTGCTCGATCGCGGGCAGATCAACACCGGTAGGCTTTCCCTCTCGCACGATAGTTTTCCCATCGACGACGACATCGCGCACCAGCGATGCGTTGCCGCGCGCGAACAGAAGCTGCAGCGGGTCGACCGGCATGATGGCGTCGCGGTCGAGGCGGTCGAGGTCGATGGTGACAAAATCGGCAGGAGTCCCCGGCGACAGTTCGCCGGAGCCGGGCGCTCCCGTTGCCGCGCGGCCGTTGCGGATGGCGAGGCTGAAAAATTCGGGCCTTGTCCAGGTGCGCTTGAAGCCGAGGCCGCCGTGGGCGAGCTGCACCAGCCGCATTTCGCGGATCACGTCGTCGTCTTCATCGAGCGCCAATCCGTCGACGCCGACCGCGATGGCGCAGCCGCATTGGTGCGCGGCCGCGATCGGCGCGAGGCCGGAGTGCAGATGCAGGTTGGAACTGAAGTTGGTGACAATGCGCGCGCCCGACTCGGCGATGATCTCAAGCTCGTCGGGCCGGGCGTGGATGCAATGGGCGAGCGTCAGCCGTTTTGTCAGCAGGCCGATATCGCGGAGATAGTTGACGACGCCGCCTGGAAAATGTTGATCGGCATAAGCGCGCTGATAGATGGTTTCCAGCAGATGCATGTGGATGCGGCGGCCGGTACCCGCCGAATTCTCGGCAATCGCCTCCAGCAGCGGCCGCGAGCACCATTGCACCCCGGCCGGCCCCAATTGCACATCGATCTTCGGTCCTGATATCGCGGCGGCGATGGCGTCGGTCAATTCGAGATAGTCGCGCGGCGACATCGACGGCTTGACGAACATCTCCTCGACGGTCTTGCGGTCCTGCGCCGAGAGGCTGGACAGCACCGGCTCGCTGTCGCCATACACGATCGGGTTCTGGTCGCGCACCGCCAGCGCAAACGCGATGCGGATGCCGACATCGTCGGCGGCGCGCGCGATCGCCTTGGCCTCCTCGACCAGCGCCATGGTCCCGCTCGGCCGCGTGTAGTGGATCATCATCGACCCGCAGCCCGCCCGCGCCGAACGCGCCAGCGCGGAGGCCGCGGCCAGATAGGGATCGGGAGGCGTGCCGAACGCGGATCGGATGATCCAGCTCTCCAAGGGCATGTTGACGGCGCCAAAGGATGACGCGGTCGGCCGCGCATGGTCGTGGGCGTTGACCAGAGCCGGAATGACGAAGGTCCGCCGCGCCGGCGGGGGCGCGACTCCGTCAGCAATGGAGGTGATGATCCCGTTGTCGTGCCGCAGCACGACATTTTCGAGCAGGCCGCGGTCAGGACCGCCAAACAGCGCGTTGGCCGGGATTTCGGTGGACATGAGTGCGGGGGCCTTTGGCGACGTTCGTCATGCCCGGGCAAAAGCGCGAAGCGCGTCTTCGCGCTTAGATGACCCGGGCATCCATCAATCTTCGCAAGATCATTTTCGAAGAAGATGGATGGCCGGGTCAAGCCCGGCCATGACGAAAAAAGGTTCTGGATCAGTTCGCGGTGTAGACCAGTTCGCGTTCGGCGCGCGGCGGCAGGAATTCCCGTGAAAACACTTCCGACGGCGCCGGCGCGCGCGCCAGCTGATAGCCCTCGACGACGATGCCGATGGCGCGCGTCATCCGGTCGTCCTTGATGTCGCCGACGCCGATGTCCTTCATTTCAGGCGAGACGATCAGTTTCTCGAACGAGTATTGCAGGCGGCGCTTCTCGACTTCGGCGTTGATCAGATTGTCGTAGTTGACCGTCGCCTTCATGCCCGCGTTCTGATCCTTGCCGACGGCAATGACGCCTTTGTTGATGGCGCGGACCAGGCCGGCAACCGCCTTCGGATTCGAGGCCAACAGCTTCTTCGATACCATGATGCCGTTGGAGTAGAGATCAAGCCCATAGTCGCCGAACGAGAACCATTTAAAATCCTTGTCCGGGTCCTGGCGGTTCAGCACCAGGTTGAAGTAGCTGGTGATGTTGAACACCAGCGCGGCGTCGATGTCGCCCTTGATCAGCATCGGCTCCTGAAGGTTCGGCGCCATGTTGGAGATCTTGATCTTTTCGCCTTCCAGTCCGTTCTTCTGCACGAACACCGGCAACAGCCGCGTGGTCGGTGTGCCCTGCGCGCCGCCGAGCGTATGGCCCTCGAAATCCTTGATGGTGTTGATGCCGCTGGTTTTCTTCGCCACGATCGCAAACGGCGGCTGGTTCCAGATCATGTAGACCATGACCGGCGCGTCCTGCGGCCGGGTCGATGCGTTCTGGATGATCGCGTTGATGTCGCCGAAGCCCGCGTCATAGGCGCCGGACATCACGCGCGTTACCGTCGCGCCCGAGCCCTCGCCCTGATCGATGACGACGTCGAGGCCTTCCTCCTTGAAGAAGCCGTTGTCCTGGGCGTAGAAGAACGCAGCGTCGCTGCCTTGGGTTTTCCAGCCCAGCGTGAATTTTATGGTGGTGTCTTCGGCGGCGGCGGTGCCGGCGAACAGCAGCAGTCCCATCAGTGCGGCGCTTGATCTGGTTAGCATGGTGACCTCCTCAACTCTGGTGAATGGTCGTTACGAAACTCGTTCTCATGTCGTGATCAGATCGTTCTTGCGGGTGGCCCAGCCGGTGACGCGCTTCTCGATGATGGCGAACACCGCATAAAGTGCTACACCGAGGCCGGCGAGAACGAACAGGCCGGCGAATACCAGCGGCACATTGAAATTCGACGACGCGGTCATCATCACATTGCCGATGCCGCGGTTGGACGCGACCGTCTCCGACAGCACCGCGCCGACAAAGGCGTAGCTGATCGCGACCTTGAGGGATGCAAAGAAGAACGGCATCGTGCGCGGCAGGCCGACGTTCCAGAGGATGTCGAATTTGGTGGCGCCGAGCGCTTTGAGCACGTCTTCCAGTTCCGGCTCGGTGGTCGCAAGGCCCGTGGCGATATTGACGACGATCGGGAAAAAGCAGATCGAGAGCGACGTCAGCACCGCCGGCACGGTGCCGGAGCCGAACCAGAGCACGAAGATCGGCACCAGCGCGACCTTGGGGATCGACGAAAAGCCGACCAGCAGCGGGTAGGCGGTGTCATAGGCGGTTTTGGAAACCCCGATCACCGCGCCAAGCACGACGCCGAGCGCAACGCCAAGGACAAAACCGGCCATGGTGGTCGCCAGCGTCTGGATGATGTGCGGCCACAGCACCGGAAACCGCGTCACCAGCGTCGCGATGATCTGCGACGGACGCGGCAGCACCAGGTCGGACATGCCGGTGACCAGACAGAACAACTCCCAGCCGACAAAGAACAATACGATCAGTGCGGCCGACCAGGCCTTTTGACGGAAGTCGATCTCGCGCATGGCTAGATTACTCCCTCTGCCGCGGTGGCGCGCTCGCCGACGATGAATTCGCGCAAGCGCTGATTGAGCGCGACGAACTCGGGCTCGAAGGTCATGGCGACGGTGCGGGGGCGCGCGAACGTCACGCGGCGGTCGTCGAGTAGGCGGCCCGGCCGCGCGCTCATCACGCAGATGCGGCTTCCGAGAAAGCCGGCCTCGCGCAGGTCGTGGGTGACCAGCAGCACGGTCGGTTGATGCAGCATCCAGAGCTGTTGCAGGATCGACCACAGCTCTTCGCGGGTGAACTGGTCCAGCGCGCCGAACGGTTCGTCGAGCAGCAGCATCCGCGGCTCGTGGATCAGCGCGCGGCACAGATTGGCGCGTTGAAGCATTCCGCCCGAGAGCTGCCACGGGAAGCGGCGCGCAAACCCCTTGAGGCCGACCTGCTCGAGCAGCGCATTGGCCTTGTCGCGAAACGTCGTGCGCCGGAGCTTGCGGAATTGCGATCGGTACGGCTCGACGATCTTGAGCGGCAGCATGATGTTCTGCTCGATCGTCAGCCACGGCAGCATGGTCGGATTCTGGAACGCCATGCCGATCCGCAACGCCTTGGCCGCGACCTCGCGGCCGCCGAGAATGACGACGCCGGTGGTCGGCTGGACCAGGCCCGCGACCAATCGCAAAATCGTGGACTTGCCGCAGCCCGAAGGCCCGACCAGTGCGACGAATTCACCATCGCCGATGCGCAGCGTGGTCGTGGCCAAGGCCGGCACCGCCCGCTCGCCGCGTCCGAACGTGACCGACACGTCCGAAAGTTCGATCGCGATCGCAGCACTTGTGCTGCCGCTATGGGCTGAAACCGGGTTGCCGGAGAATGCCGGATTTGGTTGCATGCGCATCATGGCAGCAAGTGCATGCAAACCCGGTGCCAGCAAAACCCTTCTGATTCAGCAAGGGAATCTCAAAAATCGGCATGCCAGCGAGGGATTCGATTTGGGCAATTGCTCCCGCAAACTGCATGCAATTCAGGCGCTGAATTGTGAGCTGATTGTGATATTTGAATCCGCTTAACACGGAAGATTGTTACGGGATAGCCAATGGCGCCGCGCATCGCCAGCAAGCATGAATCATCCGACAAGGTCGGCGTGATCTGCCGCGCGCTGCGCCGCGCCATCATCGAGCAGGCGCTGGAGCCGGGCGCGAAATTGCCGGAGGATTCCCTCGGAGAACGCTTCGGTGTGAGCCGCACCATCGCGCGGCATGCGCTGGGGCAGCTGGCGGCGGAAGGTCTGGTCGAACTGCGCCGCAACCGCATTGCCGTGGTGGCGACGCCGAGCTGGCAGGAAGCGCGCGATGCGTTTGACGTGCGGATCGAGCTTGAACGTCTGGTGGTTCGTCAATTGGCCGGCAAATTGATCAAGGCCCAGATCACCGCACTGAACAGCCATGTCGACGCCGAGGACGCGGCCCGCGACGGGCCCGACGCCGTCTCGATCCGGCTTGCCACCGAGTTTCATATTCTGCTGGCGAGCATGACCAACAGCCCGATCCTGGTCCGCTATGTCAGCGAGGTCGCCTACCGCTGCTGCCTGACGCTTTCGCTGTACAGCCGTCCGCACTCGTCGGAATGCGCCATCAATGAACATCGCGCCATCATCGCCGGCCTGGTGAAGGGCGACCACGACAAGGTGATGAGCCTGATGCACAGCCACCTCGATTCGGTGGCGAGCCGCGCGCTGGTCGCCCCGGCGCCGCAACGCGGCCGCGACCTGCTCGATATCCTCGCCCCCTACGCCGACGAGCACGAGCGCGCGCGCGTCGTCAAGCTGCCCAAGGTCGCGCGCGTGCGCTAGCAACCAACGCGGTTACGCCCGTGGCTTCATGGTTCGAGACGCGCGGCGTTGCCGCGCTCCTCACCATGAGGGATCGCGAACACCTCATCCTGAGGAGCGCGCTCTTGCGCGCGTCTCGAAGGATGTACTCCTGGGCCGCGCCATCACACCTCGATGCCGCACTGAACCAGGATGCGTTCGGCGCTGTCGTTCCAGACATCCATCTTCACGATCTGGCCGTCCTGCACCACGAAACGATCGACGTAGCGATTGCCCTCGAACGGGGTGCCGTCGATCCATTCGCCGTACAGCGTGCCGATGCTGTAGACCACGGTCTCGCCGGCGCCGGGACAAACGTCGAACCGGTCCATCTTCTTCTTCACCCAGCGATAGCGCTGCGCATTGAAGCCGGTCGGTCCGCGCGGATGATCGAAGGTGCGCCCGCCGGTAAACGTGATCACGGTGCCGGGCTTCATGTAGCTGGCGGCGCGATCCGGGTCCGGCTTCATCGACGCGGACAGATAGGCCTCGACGATCTCGGCGTCGGAGAGGTTGGCGGCTTCGTTTTTCATGGCAACGGACATCGGGCGACCTCGTGAAATGTTTTGCGAAAAAAAGCTTGCTCCGCACTTGATCCGGGGCGGCACCGGCTAGCGTGAAGAAGGCGTCTCAAGAATAAAATACGGCGAAATACTACAGTCCGGCACTCAAATTGCATGCACATAATTTGAACAGTCCATGCCTAAACCTGCACACAATCCGGAGCAGCCGGTGCGCCCCACTTCCGATAGTCTTGGTTCCATCCCTGATTTGCCGCTTCCATGAACGCGCGAACCGCTTTTGACCTGATCTTTCGCCGTGCGGCAACGCGGTCGTCGGATACGCCGGTCGACATCGGCGTATCCGATGGCCGGATTGTCGCGATCGCACCACGTCTGGAGTCGCAGGCCCGCGAGATCGGTGTCGACGGCAGGCTGGTGCTGCCCGGCTTTGTCGACACCCACATTCACCTCGACAAGGCCTGCCTGCTTGGCCGCTGCGGGCATGACCACGGCAGCGTCAATGAGGCCATTCGCGCGGTCGCGGCCATGAAGCGCGACTTCACGGTCGAGGATGTCCATGCCCGCGGCGCCCGCGTGCTCGATCGCGCCATCGTTCACGGCACCACGCGGATGCGGACCCATGTCGAGATCGATCCGCGCATCGGACTGCGCGGCTTCGAGGCGATCAAGGCGCTCAAGCGCGACTACGCCTGGGCGATCGATCTTTCGATCTGCGTCTTCCCGCAGGAAGGGCTCACCAACGATCCCGGCACCGAGCAGCTTCTGGTCGCCGCCTTGCGCGACGGCGGCGATCTGATCGGCGGTTGCCCGTACATGGACACCGATCCGATGGCGCAACTCGAAAAACTGTTCGATCTCGCGCAAGCCTTCGATGTCGATGTCGATCTTCACCTGGATTTCGATCTCGATCCGTCCTGGTGGCACCTCGATGAGGTGTTGCGGCAAACCGAGCGCCGCAATTATCAGGGCCGTGTCGCGATCGGGCATGCCTCCAAATTATCCGCGCTCCCTCCGCGGGAATTCGACGCCGCCGCGGCACGATTGGCGCGCGCCGGTGTCGCCGTCACGGTGCTGCCCGCCACCGATCTTTATCTGATGGGGCGCGACGCCACGCACAATGCGCCGCGCGGCCTGACCGCGGCGCACAAGCTCGTCGAAAAAGGCGTGCTGTGCTCGGTGGCCACCAACAACGTGCTCAATCCCTTCACACCGTTCGGCGACTGCTCGCTGCTGCGGATGGCCAATCTCTACGCCAATGTGGCGTATGCCGGTGTCAGCGAATTCGACACCTGCCTCGATCTCGTGACAGCGCTTCCCGCGCGCCTGATGAATCTGAAGGACTATGGCATCGCGCCGGGCAACCCGGCCGACATCATCGTTCTCGACACCACCACCGGCCGCGACGCGATCGCGGAACTGCCCGATATTCTGATGGGATTCAAGAATGGACGTCAGGTGTTCGAACGGCATTCGCCTGTTCGTTTTCCGCCGGGGTGATGTTCGCTTTAGGCCAACCCGAACGGGTCCCCCGTTCGGTTGATCTTTTTCTTGAGACGGAGTGATAGACTCGGCTCGTTGCAGGGCTGGAATTTCTGATGCGCAGGTTTGGCGCCATAATTATTGCCGTATGGGTTAGTTGGTTTTCTAGCGACCCCGCTCTTGCCGAGAAGCGCGTCGCGCTGGTGATTGGCAACTCCGCCTACGAGAACGTTGCCCGCCTCGGCAATCCGGCAAACGACGCGACTGCGATGACAGCAACCTTGAAGGAGGCGGGGTTCGACGTGGTCGATTCCCGTCGCAACTTGAATATTGCCGATATGCGCCGCGCTTTCCGGGATTTTTCCGACAAGGCTCGCGATGCCGATGTGGCGGTCGTCTATTTTGCGGGTCACGGAATCGAGGTCGACGGAGCGAACTACGTTATCCCGGTTGACGCGGCGCTGGAGCGTGACCTCGACGTTTACGATGAGGCATTTCCGCTGGATCGGATTTTGGCGACGATAGAGCCGGCGAAGCAACTGAGGCTGGTGATCCTTGACGCGTGTCGGCTCAACCCATTTGCCAAAACCATGAAACGCACGATTGGATCACGTGCCGTTGGCCGAGGACTGGCGAGGGTTGAACCGAACAGTCCGAACACGCTGATTGCCTTCGCGTCGAAGGCAGACTCGATTGCATCCGACGGCGACAGCAAGAATAGTCCGTTCACGTCGGCTCTGGTCAGACACATCGCCACGCCGGGTCTTGATTTGCGCAAGGCGTTCGGCTTCGTGCGAGATGACGTGTTGAGGAGCACGAGCAACCGGCAGGAGCCTTATGTATACGGCTCGCTTGGCGGCGACGATGTTCCGCTGGTTCCGGCGAAACCCGTCTTGACCGCGCCCGCAAACCCTCAAGCCGATATCCGTCGCGACTATGAACTTGCGCTGCAACTCGGCACGCGAGAGGGTTGGAACGCCTTCCTCGCACAATCTCCAGAAGGGTATTATGCCAACCTTGCCAAAGGACAGTTGAACAAGATTGCTTCGGAAGAAGCCCGCGTTGTGGCAACCGAGAAGGCGCGCATCGCGGCGGAGGAAAGTGCACGGCTTGCAGCCGAGGGCGCCAGGCAAACGGAACAGGCCAAGGCGGCAGCGCTGGCCCGAGCCGCCGAAGAGGCAAGGGTCGCTGCCGAAAAAGCAAAGCAGGTCGAACATGCAAAAGTGGCTGCGGCTGAACAGGCGCGCGCGACCGCGGAAAAACCGGCGGCCGAGAAAATCGCGGCGATGAAAGTCGACGCCGGCACGGTTGCGGGAATCGATCGGACGGCGGAGAAAGCCGCCGGCGACAAGGCCCTGATGGAGGCCAGACCCCAGCAGCCGAAGCTGCCGCAAGTCGCATCGCTTCCCGCCGGGACCATGGCGGTCAGTCCATTGGCTGCAGGTCTTTTGATCAAGGAAATCAAGATAGAGCTCAAGCGCACCGGCTGCTATTCGGGACGCATCGATGAAAGTTGGCCGAAGGGATCATCGAACGAAACAGTTCGAAAGTTTGCCCGCTACGCCAGATTGTCGTCGGCTCCGGAGGAGCCATCCGCTCAACTTCTTGAGCTGCTCAAGACCAAACCTGATGGTTTCTGCCCGCTGGAGTGCGGCGGTCGCGAGGTAGAGCGGAATGGCCGCTGCATAAAACGCGAGGCGCCTCGGCGGGCAATGACTCCCAAACCACTGTCAGGAGTGGCGCGCGCTGACGCGGCCTATCGAAATGGAACATACCGAGAATGCATGGGACCTCAAACCGGCTGCTATTCTCGTTCGATCAAGCACGGCGAAGATCATGCGAGGCAGTGGTGCAGCCGGCAGCCAAGCTGTTGATGGTCACTTTCTGCAGAGATTGCTAAAAGTACGGCCGCTCGGCATGAGAAGGCTTCAGCTCTTCAAACAGTTGCCCTTGTCCGCAGAGCACGCGGTTCTCGAACCCCCATGCTCACGCATTTTTCCGCTACCTCAGTGCAACTCCTCTGACAGGCCGCATTTGCGCCAGATGCAATCAGAATTCCCGCCGTCGTTGTGACGGAAAGCGGCAATAAGTTTTTCGTTGTTTCCCCCGGAGTGTTCCGTAAGTCACAATTCTACGATATCTTTGCTGCAACCGGTAGTTGGCGGTACAAAAAATCGCGAAAGTGCCTTGGATTGCAAGAACCGGAAGGTGATGCGAAGCTGCAATGGCTTGTGGAAGCGCAGACCTTTTTTCAACGACGCAGTTGGTTCGTCCGGGACGAGACCACCAACTGCGGCCAGGGGAAAGCGAAAGTGGGAGGGCGAACGTCGTGAGTACCAGTCCTTTGCGCGTGGCCTGCATCGGGATGGGATGGTGGTCCGATGTTCTGGCCGATGCCATCCAGCGCTCGGGCAAGCTCGAGATTTTGAGCTGCTACACCCGCTCCGAGGAAAAACGCAAAGCCTTCGCCACAAAATATCGCTGCCGGCAAGCCGCGAGCTACGAGGCGATGCTGGCCGATCCCGAGATCGAGGCGATCATCAACACCACGCCGAACGATGTGCATCTGGCGACCACCCGCGCCGCCGCCGCCGCGGGCAAGCATGTCTTCCTCGACAAGCCGATCGCCAACACCGTCTCGGACGGCCGCGCCATCACCGAGACCTGCCGCAAGGCCGGCGTGGTGCTGGCGCTTGGCTATCAGCGGCGGCGCGAGAGCCAGTTCCGCTGGATCAGGCAGCAGGTCGATGACGGCGTGTTCGGCAAGCTCGTCAACGCCGAAGCCAATATCAGCCGCGACCGCCTCGGCAAGATCGATCTCACCTCGTGGCGCTATCAGGCCGCCGCCATGCCCGGCGGCGTGATGCTGCAGATCGGTATCCACTACATCGACGTGCTCGAATATCTGATCGGGCCGATCAAAGCGGTGCGCGGACAATTGGCGCAACTGGTGCTGCCCGGCGACAATCCGGATGTCGCGAGCCTGATGCTGGAGCACGACAACGGCGCACTCTCCACCCTGAACGCGAGCTACGCCTCGGCGTCCGAATACTATCTGATGAACATCTATGGCAGGGACGCCACCGCCTATTATGATTTGCACAATGGGCTCCGCCTGCTCAAGCGCGGCGAAACCGAGCCCGTGGCGGTGCGGTGCGCGAAGAACGACACCCTGGTCGAGGAACTGGAGGAGTTTGCCGCCGCGGCGCGCGGGCAGGGCCGGCACGAAGTCGGCGGCGAGTACGCGACGAAATCGCTCGCGGTGGTGCGCGCCGGGATTCTGTCGGCGCGGGAGGGACGCCGGGTCGAGGTCGCCGAGATATTGGACAGCGACCGAAACCTATGACCGCGCGATAGCGGACAGGAGTGCGTCATGAGCTCAAAAGTTAGCGTCTGGCCGGCGATCGTCATCGCGCTGGCATTGGTTGCCGGCGTCGTGCCGGCGCGCGCGCAGGACTACCCGTCGAGGCCGATCACCGTGATCGTGCCGTTCCCGCCGGGAGGCGCCAGCGATGTGGTGGCGCGCATCGTCACCAACGAGATGTCGAGGACGCTTGGGCAGTCCTTCATTATCGAGAACGTCGGCGGCGCCGGCGGCACCATTGGCAGCGCGCGCGCCGCCGCCGCCACGCCCGACGGCTACACCCTGCTTGCGGCCGCGATGGGTTCGCATGTGGCGGCGCCGGTGCTGACGCCGAACGTCAAGTACAATCCCGTCGTAGACTTCGTGCCGATCGGCATCACCGCGCATTCGCCGGCCGTTGTTATCGCGCGAAAGGATTTCCCGGCGCGGGACCTGAAGGAATTCATTGCCGTGCTCCGGCAACAGGGTGATGCATTGAAAGAGGCCCATGGCGGCATCGGCGCATCCTCGCACATGGCGTGCCTTTTGTTTACCGCGGAGATCGGCGCGAAGCCCACGCTGGTGGCCTATCGCGGCTCCGGTCCGGCGTTAAACGATCTGGTGGGAGGCCATGTCGACTTCATGTGCGAGCAGTCGGTCAGCGTGGCGGACCAGGTTCTGGCGGGCTCGGTCACGGCCTACGCGGTTTCCGCCGGGGAGCGCTTGGCGACGTTGCCGAATGTGCCAACTGCGAAGGAGGCGGGCATCAACTATGAAATGAGCGTGTGGGCCGGGCTGTTTGCGCCCAAGGGCGTTCCGCCCGAGGTGATCGCGAGGCTCGCCGATGCGCTCGACAAGGCGCTTGATGAGCCGGCCGTTCGCGAGACCCTGGCCAAGCTCGGCGGCTCGATCCCCGCCAAGTCCGAGCGCAACCCGGCGGCATTCGACCGTTTTGTCCGGTCCGAAATGGCGCGCTGGGCGCCGATTCTTACCGCGGCCCGCGCGGAGAAATAATGCGATGGACGCAAGCCACGCGACCAACCGGACACGCCTCACGTCACGCCGCGCGAACACTATCCAGGAACTTCTCGACTTCGTCCTTGAGGTGAATGCTCACCTCGGACAGCGCCTGCGCGGATTTCAGCATATGACCTGATGTCGTGCCGGTTTCGCCGGCGCCCTTGGCGACACGCTCGATGTTGTCGGCAACATCGAGGGTGCCGCTGGCGGCGGCCTCGACGCCTTTGGCGATGCTTTGGGTCGCCGCGCCCTGCTGCTCGACCGCGGAGGAAATCGACGTGGTGATCTCGCTGATGCGCTCGATCGTCAGCCCGATCGCCTTGTTCGCGCTGACGGATTCTCCGGTGGCGCGCTGCATGTTGACAATGTGCGCGCTGATCTCG
>DATHHQ010000336.1:0-2881 GCA_035490095.1 Bradyrhizobium sp. | reverse complement strand
CTGTGGGTATGTGGGCAACGCGTTTGCGTTGTCCAAGCGAAGCGGCATATCCACAGTCCTCGTCGCCTCGATCCTATCCCTGCCGGCACGCCATGCCGCCATGGGAAACTGGTTGTTCATCGCCTGATGCGGGCGGCGATGATTGTACAACTAAGTTTGAGAACACCCACAGGATTGTGCGCCGAGAAATTCTATATCGACTTCATCCCTGGTTCGGGCGCCACGTCTTCGTCCACGAGGTGGTGAACAAAGCGGCGGCTTCTTCGGTTTTTCGTTGCACTTTCGATGGCTCGGAGATCGCGCGGTATTTGGAAATTCCCGCATGGATGTTCGATCGCGCCGCGTGCGCTGGTGACGGACACTTCGCGGTCGAACCGTTTGTCAGTGTGGAAGCGCTCAACGCTTTATCAATCCTGCTCAACCAGGTGTTGAAGAATGTCGCTCCATCATTGAATGTCCAGTGTCCAGGTGCATGTGGAAGCTCCTACGAACAGAATCGGGGAGAAACGCATGACCGAGAATACAACGGCGCCACCGATCGGAAAGCGGCACAAGAGGCGCATCGCTGCCAAGCAGATGGATCTGTTCGCAAGCGAGGCAGTCGGGACGCCAAGTTGGCTCGATCTACCGGACGAAGTGCGAGAGTTGCTGATCGGCCTGATGACGAGGTTGATGCTGGATCATGTGCGGACGGCCATGTTGCCAGCAAAGGTGATCGGGGGCGGCGATGAGCACTGACAAGATCGGCCCGCAACATCTGAGGCGGAAGGCGATCCTTTACGTGCGCCAATCCTCGGCGCACCAAGTGTTGCACAATCGTGAGAGCGGCGCGTTGCAGTACGCCATGCGGGATCGGCTCACGGCGCTGGGCTTCACGGAAATCGAGGTGATCGATGAGGATCTCGGCCGCTCGGCAGCTGGCAGCGTGCAGCGCTCCGGCTTCGAGCGTATGGTGGCCGAGGTTTGCCTCGGCAAGGTCGGTGCAGTCTGCGCGCGTGAGGTCTCGCGCTTTGCTCGCAATAGCCGGGACTGGCAACAACTGATCGAGATGTGCCGTGTCGTCGACACAGTGCTTGTCGACCAAGAGACGATCTATGCGCCTCGACACGGTAATGACCGTCTACTGCTCGGGCTCAAGGGAAGTCTCAACGAGTACGAACTTGATCTTCTACGCCAGCGCTCGCTCTCAGCACGCCATGAGAAAGCCCGTCGCGGTGAACTCGTCGTATCTGCGCCGGTCGGCTTCGTGAAGGTTGGCGATCGCTATGAGAAGGATCCGGATCGACGCGTGCAAGCGGCAATCTCGCTGGTCTTCGACAAGATCGAGGAACTCGGAAGCGCTCGACAGGCATTGCTCTGGTTCCACGAGCAAAGCCTCGAACTTCCGACGAAGCAGAGCAATGGCCACACGGTTTGGCGGCGACCGAGCTACGCCACTCTCCACAGGATGGTCGAGAACCCAGTGTACGGCGGCGCATATGCGTATGGTAAAACGGCCGCGGCGATGGGATATGTGGAAAAGAGCCCAGGCGTGAAGAGTCGCCGTAAGGCGCGCGCCGACTGGCTTTGCCTCAAGCCTGGCACTCACGAAGGCTATGTCAGCTGGGAGAGGTTCGAAGCGATCCGCACGATGGTCTCGAATAATAATGTCCCGACGAGCCGGCATCACGGTGCGCCCAAGCATGGTGAGGCCTTGCTCGCCGGATTGATTCGCTGTCGCCGCTGCGGACGCAAGCTGACGCTCCGCTATACCGGCGCGCAGCATCATATCCCACGTTACAGCTGCTGGCGCGGCTGGCTGGACACTGCTGAACCACGCTGCATCGCATTTGGAGGCCTGCGCGTCGACGACGCGATTGAAACGGCAATTCTCGGTGTTGTCGGACCCGGTGCTGTCGCCGCTTCGATGGCTGCGGCCGAACAAGCCAGTGAGCGACGGGATCAGGTGCGAGAGGCTCTCGGCCGTGATCTCGAAGCGGCGCGCTATGCCGCCGACCGTGCCTTCCGGCAGTATGACGCTGCTGATCCCGTCAACCGACTCGTTGCCAGCGAGCTCGAGGCGCGCTGGAACCAAGCGCTGATCCGCGTCGCCGAAGTCGAGAGCAAGATCTCCGCACATGAGGCGACTTCCCCGGCGCGGGCATTCGACCCAACCGCGTTTGCCCTCTTTGGCGCAAACCTGGAGACAGTCTGGTCAGCTCCGACCACAGACGCTCGACTAAAGAAGCGCATCGTACGCACCCTGATTCACGAGGTGGTGGCGGATATCGATGACACGACCTCGGAGATCGTCATCGTTGTTCACTGGTCAGGCGGCGTTCACAGCGAGATCCGTTTGCCCAGGCGCAGACGCGGTCAGCGCAGCAGCACCTCCGCTGACATCATCGCGGCCGTACGCGAGTTGGCATTGATTGCGAACGACGATCTGATCGCTGGCCTTCTCAATCGCAACGGACTCAAAACTGGCTACGGCAATCGTTGGACTCGCGAACGTGTCACCTCGTTGCGTTCGCACCATCGTATCCCGGTCTTCAAGGCCGCCGTGGATGGTGTTGAGCCGTGGCTCAATCTTTCTGACGCCGCGCGCATCCTCAACATAGCGTCCAAGACACTGCGGCGTGCGGCCGAGTCTGGTGAGATCAAGGCTAGTCATCCGCTGCCGGACGGCGTTTGGATTTTTGCGCGGGCCGCGCTTGCGTCCGATGCCGCCAAGTCTATCGTCGAGCGTGCCCGCAATACCGTAAGACACCCCGCGGGACCAGTTAGCGGCCAGCAAAGCTTTTTCTCTTCAACAACATAGACAGATGGGTGTTCTGATGCGCGGTTGTAAAAGTTCATCCATGATCCGATGCCGTCTCGCGCTTCGCGCCCGTCAGCATAG
>DATHHQ010000335.1:0-9119 GCA_035490095.1 Bradyrhizobium sp. | reverse complement strand
ATATCAGGACGTCGGCATCGATACCTTCATCATGTCGGGCTATCCGCATCTTGAGGAAGCCTACCGGTTCGCCGAACTGGTGTTTCCGCTGCTGTCGCTGCAGCAACCGAACAATGTGACGCCGCTTCGCGTCAATACCGGGCCGTTCGGCGAGACCATCGCCAACGAGCACCGGCCGCTGGTGAAGGCCTCGCAGTCATGAGCCTGATCGAAAGCCTTCCGCGTGTCCGCAGCCTGCGGCTGCCGCGGGCCGATGGCCTGATCCAATGGATCGTGCCGCTGGTCATCGTTGTCGTCTGGCAGGTCGCCTGCATAAGCGGATTTGTGCCGGCGCGGGTACTGCCGGCGCCGAGCGACGTCGCGCTCGCCGGCTGGAAGCTGCTGCTTTCGGGCGAGTTGGCGCGCAACATCTGGGTCAGCTTCTGGCGCGCCAGCGTCGGCTTTGTCATCGGCGGCGGCATCGGCTTTGCCTTCGGCTTGATGAATGGTCTGTCGCAGCTCAGCAGCAAGCTCACCGACACCACGCTTCAGATGGTGCGCAACATTCCGCACCTTGCGTTGATCCCGTTGGTCATCCTGTGGTTCGGCATCGATGAATCGGCAAAACTGTTCCTGGTCGCGCTCGGCGTGTTCTTCCCGATCTATCTCAACACGCTGCATGGCATCCGCACGGTCGATCCGCAGCTGATCGAGATGGGACGGATCTATGGCATGACCGATGGCGAATTGTTCCGGCGGGTAATCTTTCCCGGCGCGCTGCCGTCGATATTCGTCGGCGTGCGCTTTGCGCTCGGCATCATGTGGTTGACGCTGATCGTGGCGGAAACCATCGCGGCGTCGTCGGGCCTTGGCTATATGGCCATGCAGGCGCGCGAGTTCATGCTGATCGACGTCGTCGTGCTCAGCATCCTGATCTATGCGTTGCTCGGAAAGCTGGCCGACAGCGCCTCGCGCGTGCTGGAGCGGCTGACACTATCCTGGCATCCGGCATTCCAGAAACATTGAGAGTAGAGATGCAAGAAGCCCTTCGTTTTCTTCTGCCGGATGCCGAGCCCGTGGAGCGCACGGACTTCCTCGAACAGGCGCGGCTGGCACGGCGCGGTCCGGAAATCTCGCGCGGGCTGCCGCTGACCATTCGCGGCTTGCGCAAATCGTTCGGTACAAACGAAGTGCTGCGCGGCATCGATCTGCACATTCCCGCCGGACAGTTCGTGGCGATCGTCGGCCGCAGCGGTTGCGGCAAGAGCACGCTGCTGCGTTTGATCGCCGGGCTCGAGACCATCGACGCCGGCACCATCAGCTTCGGTGAACACGCGCGCCCGGAAGATGTCCGCGTCATGTTTCAGGAGCCGCGGCTGCTTCCATGGGCGCGGGTTCTGTCGAACGTCGAGGTCGGGCTTGGCCGCGACCGCGCATCGTCGAACGCGCAAATCCGGGCTGAAAAGGCGCTCACCGAGGTCGGCCTTGACGACAAGCGGGGTCAATGGCCGGCCGTCCTCTCCGGCGGACAAAAGCAACGCGTCGCGCTCGCGCGTGCGCTGGTCAGCGATCCCCGCGTTCTGGCATTTGACGAACCGCTTGGCGCGCTCGATGCACTGACGCGGATTTCCATGCAGCGGCTATTGGAGCGGGTCTGGCACGATCAGGCGTTTACGGCGATCCTGGTCACCCACGACGTGTCTGAAGCCGTCGCGCTGGCCGACCGCGTGCTGGTCATCGAGGACGGTCGCATCGCCCATGACGTAGCTGTTGATATTCCGCGTCCCCGCCGGCGCGGGTCGGCCGATCTCGCGGCGCTGGAAGGTTCGATTCTGCGTGAGCTTCTGCTGTCGGCGGACGTAACACCAGACCTGTGAGGCTGCCATGAACTCCGCTGTCCGCAACATCAGGATTGCCCGCGACGTGTCCTCAGGCGACTTTCGCAGCGCCATGCGCCATTTGGCCGGCGGCGTCAGCGTGATCACGGCCGGACGCGGCAACGATATCACGGGGATGACCGTTACATCGGTGTCGTCGCTGTCGGTCGATCCGCCGACATTGCTCGTCAGCATCAATCGGGGCTCGTCGTCCTGGCCACTGTTGAAGCGCCATGGCGTTTTCGGCGTCAATATTCTGACCGCCGATCAGCTCGATATCGCCGAGCGATTTACCGGCAAGGACGGACTGAAGGGCGCGGACCGGTTCGCCGGCGCCGAATGGAAGACACGCGCGTCGGGCGTCCCGTTGCTGGTGGGCGCCCTGGCGGCGGTCGACTGCGAGGTCGAGGAGATTGTCGAACGCCATTCCCATGCCATCGTGATCGGGCGTGTCCTGGATATGCAGATCTCAACGCGTACCGCGGCGCTGGCCTACTGGCAGGGGCAATATGTCGCGATCGATCAGAACGAGGATGCGGTCAAGTTGGCTGAGGTCAGCCTTCCGGCTGCGCGCGCTCGGCGCAAAACCTGATCTGGCGATCTCGAAGCGCCGTTCCTGCAGGCCGGTTTGGCCGCGCGTCGATTGCCCGCGGCTTGCTATGTCGGCGCTGTGCGGTTCGGGCTCAACTCGATCGGACGCGAGCCGCGATTTAGGGGAAGCGGTTGCTCGCCGAGCATCGCCTTGACGACGACGTCGCGAGCCTTCCCGGCGTCGAGCGCATGCAGCGCGATCAGATCGCCGCATTCGGAAACGATCTGGTCGGCATCCTGCATGAGCTTGAGCCGCTTGTAACGATCGTTCCGGTGCACCCCCATGCTCTCGCCGACGACTTCGAGGAAGTTGATAATGCGAAACGGCCAGTCACGCTCATGTGCGCACAGCTCGCGATGATCGGAATGATAGACCGCAACCAGCGCGTCGACGCCCGCCTCACGCGCCGCTTCAAGCTCATTGAGCTGAAGCTCGCGCTTGAACGCGGGAAGTACGCTCAGATTGACGCTCTGCAATCCGACCGCCGGTTGCCGCAAATCGACCAGCTCCACTCCAGGAATCGCCTGCAAGATTTCCGCGGCGGCTTCCATGATACCGGCCACGCCGGGATGGCGGTGCAGCGCGATCCGCATTTCGACCCGTCGCTGCAAGTGCGGCATCAACAGAGCTAGTCGGTCGGCGAGAAACCGCACGAACGGCGTCATCTCGAACGGCCGCGCGCCGCGCTGTCGCTCGATTGTCGGCAGCGTCGTCTCGGTGAACTGGACGTAGCAACTCGGGCACCAGGAGACCACCTGGCCGGACTTCGAGTGCGAGAGTTTCTCTATCGTGCTCGAGCCCATGCGCCCGGACATCTCGACGTCGCCCGCGCGCAGCTGCGTAATGCCGCAGCAATGCGTCGGCCCGCCCATCACCTGGTAGGTGGCGCCGAGCGCATCCATGATATCGAGGGCAAGCAGCGCGATGTGGGGCGTCTTGAGCACGTTGCAGCCGGTGTAGAACACGAAGTCGGGCGCCTCGTCCGGCGCCGAAACTGACGCCGATTTCTGGCCGAGCCGCTCCAGCACCTCGCCATCGAGCTGCAAGCGTGAGAGTACCGTCACGTCCCGGCTGATATCGCGAAATCGCGCAACGCCCTGGCGGCGCCGGTCGGGCAGTTCATTGTCGGTTTTCGCAATGGCGACCCGCGCCATGGCCAGCAGGAAGCGCGGATTGACACCGTAATCGCACGCCTTGATGCACTCGCCGCTGAGCATGCAAGACGCTGCCCATTTGCGCGACGCCTCGGGGCCTTCGCCGCTGCGTACGATGTCAAGTACGCCGCCAATGATGTCTTCGGAGCTCGCGTCCGCGATGCCGGCAGGCTTCACGCTCGGACAGACCTCGACACATTTGCCGCACCGCGTGCAGGCGTCGAGCATGTCCTCAACGCGTTGGCCCAGAGCCGTCTCGAAAGAGACGTCGTTGTCCGGCTGCATATCCGCCTCTCCAGTCAACGCCGACAGCCGCGCCGGCCGATTTCGGCCTCGGGAGCCTAGCCCAAGCCGGTTGAGACGTAAACGCGAACCGTAACCCCCTGGGTTATGCGGAAATGCATGCGATGATCTGGGGGACTTCAGGCGGTGGTGTTTTGTGCGGCGGCGGACTAAAACGCCGCAGCAGCCTGCGATTTCGGGACCGCGAGGAGGTCACGCGATGGAATGCAAGCTTCTTCAGATCGCGGTAGCGGCTGCTGGCCTTGCGGGCGTAAGCCTGGGGCTCACCGGGGTCCTGTTTGGCACCATGTATGCCGATTTGTCCGGCGATGTGGTGATGGACAGCTACGTTCGTTTTCTCAAGGGATGCTGCTCGCGATCGGCCTGATCTACTGGTCGTGCATTAGGCAGATCGAGCAGCGCGGCGATAGGATTTCACTGGTGACGTTCATTCTGGTATTTGGCACATGTACAACCTGATCGTGGGATTGATCTTCGTGCCGCTGTTGTGGCTGTGGCAGCGGCATGCCGCCCGGGTGGCGCAGCAAGGCGCCGTCACCTGATGAAACGTATCGCGGTCTGGATTTTCTATGGGATCGGCGCGCTCGCGATCGGTTATCTCGCGCTTTACGCCTATGCGGCATTCACCGGGCGTGACCTTCAGCCTGGAGATCCGATCCACATCTTCCGCAAGCCCGACGCACCCGATTACTCCTAACGCGCCTTCAAATATTGTCGTCATTCCGGGGCGATGCCAACGGGTCCGCGCCTTGCGCGGACCCGTTGGCATCGAGCCCGGAATCTCGGTGGTGTTCTGATCACACCGTCGCAGTGGTCCGTTGATATTCGCCCGCGCCCGCGGGCGTGATCGGCAGTCCGCCGTCGGCATATTCGTTGAGCTTGTTGCGCAGGGTGCGGATCGAGATGCCGAGGATATTCGCGGCGTGGGTGCGATTGCCGAGGCAATGCTTCAGCGTCTCCAGGATAAGATCGCGCTCCACATCCGCTACCGTGCGTCCGACCAGTGCACGGGTCACCTGTTCGGCGGCGAAGGTGGCATGCGCCACTGCCGGCACGGTCTTGGCGAGGTCGAGACGGTCACCGTCCGGCGTCAGGATGGCGTCGGCCCCGATCTCGTCGCCCTGCGCCATCAGCACCGAGCGATGCATGGTGTTTTCCAGTTCGCGGACGTTGCCCTGCCAGCGGTTCGATGTCAGCACCCGGCGGGCATCGGCGGAAATGGGGCGCAACGGCACGCCGTTGGCGTCGGCATATTTCTTGGCGAAGTGCTGCGCCAGTTCGAGAATGTCCGCCGGGCGATCGCGCAGCGGCGGTATCTTCAGGTTCACGACGTTGAGCCGGAACAGCAGGTCCTCGCGGAACGTGCCTTCGCGCACGGCGTCGGCCAGGTTGCGGTTCGAGGTCGCGATGATGCGGATATCGACCGGCACCGGCCGGGTGCCGCCGACGCGATCGATCACGCGCTCTTGGATGGCGCGCAGCAATTTGGATTGCAGCCGCACGTCCATTTCGGAGATTTCGTCCAGCAACAGCGTGCCGCCGGTGGCTTCCTCGAATTTTCCGATGCGCCTTGCGATGGCGCCGGTGAACGCGCCTTTCTCGTGCCCAAACAACTCGGATTCAAGCAGATGCTCGGGTATCGCCGCGCAGTTGATGCTGATGAACGGCTTTCTGGAGCGGTTGGAGCGGGTGTGGACATAGCGCGCCAGCACTTCCTTGCCGGTGCCGGATTCGCCGGTGATCATGACGGAGGCGTCGGAGCCGGCGATTTGCTGCGCCAGCTTGATCACCTTGGCCATCGCTTCGTCGCGGTAGACCAGATCGCGCGAGTCGTTGGCGACGGCGGCGAGCACCGCGGCGATCAATTCCGGATCGGGCGGCAGCGGGATGTATTCCTTGGCGCCGGCGTGGATCGCGGCGACCGCGGCGCGGGCGTCATTGGAGATGCCGCAGGCGACGATCGGCACGTGGATGTGTTCGGCCTCCAGCCGCATCACCAGATCGCGGATGTCGAGGGCGACATCGACCAGCAACAGGTCGGCGCCCTTGCCGCCGCGCAACACGCGCATCGCCTGTTCGTGATCTTCCGCGTGGGTAACGGAAGCGCCATTTTCCATGGCGATCTTGGTGGCCGTCGTAAGCTGGCCCTTCAGTGTGCCAACGATGAGAAGCCGCATGGTAATCTCCTGTTCGTCTGTTCGCGCCCGTCATGCGCCGTGTCGTGAATCAGGCGCGTTCCGCCTTGATGATTTCCGTCATGGTTACGCCAAGCTTGTCTTCCACCAACACGACCTCGCCGCGCGCCACCAGCCGGTTGTTGACATAGATGTCGATGGCTTCGCCGACTCGGCGATCGAGTTCCAGCACGGTGCCGGGCCCGAGCTTCAGCAATTCACCGATGTCCATCTTGGAGCGGCCGAGCACCGCCGAAACCTGCACCGGCACGTCGAATACGGCTTCCAGGTCGGCGGCGACGCGCGAGGCTTGTTCGTCCTCGTTATATGCGACGTCATCGATTGCCGGCGTGTCGGCGGCGTTGAGATCCGGAAGCGGAACCTGTCCGTCGGTGTCACTCATGGTTCAATCCTCAAGGTCGTGGTTCCGGCCTGACCGCGGGACGCGATGTAGCGCCCGACAAGCTCGTTGATCTTTGCTTCGATCGCCGCGCGCTCGAGCACGACGCCGCCATCGGCCCACTCGATTCTGCAATCGCCGGTCACGATTTCCGGCTCCGCCAGGATCACAAGACGGCCCTCGAAGCCGCTTCGCTTCGCCAATTGTTCGATCCGCTCCCGTGCGACGTCGTAGAGGGAATCGTTGATCCGGACCACGAGATGCGGTGTTGAAACCAGGTGCGAGAAACAGTCGCGCACCAGTCCGGTGATCTCACCTAGCGGCTCGACCGCAATCAACTCGCTGCACAGCTTGCGTGCCACCGCGACAGCGACATCAACCGCTTCGGTTTCCATCCGGGTTTCAATGCCGGAGAAACGCGTCGCGATGCCTTGAATGGCCAATCCGATTTCCTCAAGCGCCAGCGCCGTGCGGCGGTCGCTTTCCGCCTTTGCCTCGCGCTGCGCGGCGTCGTAACCGTCGCGATAGGCGCGAGCCTCGGCGGATGCGATCTTCTGCGCGATTTCTGCCGGCGTGGCGGGCCGTTCGCGCGTCTTGTCCGGCGCGGAGAAGTCCATGTCGAACAGAAATTTTGCGGGAGCGGCCATCAGTACACCAGTTCGTCGTCGGCGCGGTTCTTGGTCAGCATGATCTCGCCCTTGGCCGCGAGGTCCTTTGCGAGATTGACGAGCAACGCCTGCGCCTCGTCGACGTCGCGTAATCGTACCGGTCCAAGTGCGGCCATGTCGTCCAGCAACATCTTGCCGGCGCGGGACGACATGTTGCCGAGGAAGAAGCCGCGGACATCCTCGTTGGCGCTCTTTAGCGCGATGCCGAGCTTGTCCTTGTCGACGTGGCGCATCAGGGTCTGCGCCGATCCGGCGTCCAGCTTGACGAGGTCGTCAAAGGTGAACATCAACGCCTTGATGCGTTCGGCGGACTCACGGTTGTCTTCCTCCAACGAAGTGATGAAGCGGGTCTCGGTCTGGCGGTCGAAATTATTGAAAATTTCGGCCATCACCTCGTGGGCGTCGCGACGGCGGGTCTGCGACAGGTTCGACATGAATTCGGTGCGAAGCGTCTGTTCGACGCGCTCGATCACTTCCTTCTGCACCGCTTCCATTCTCAGCATGCGGCCGACCACGTCGAGCGCCATGTCCTCGGGCAGGATCGCCAGCACCCGTGCGGCGTGCTCCGGCTTCAGCTTCGACAGCACCACGGCGATGGTTTGCGGATATTCATTCTTGAGATAGTTGGCGAGCACCTCTTCCTGAACGTTGGAGAGCTTCTCCCACATGTTGCGGCCCGCCGGCCCGCGAATTTCGTCCATGATGCCGGTCACGCGATCGGCGGGCAGGTATAGCTGCAGCAGCCGTTCAGTGCCGTCGAACGTGCCCATCAGCGCGCCGGATGCCGACATCCGCGACACGAATTCGAGCAGCAGGTCTTCCACCACGTCGGCCTCGACGGTGCCCAGCGTCGACATCACCATCGACAATTCGCGCACTTCGTCGTCGTCGAGCAGCGCCCAGACTTTGCCGCCATATTGCTCGCCCAGCGCCAGCATCAGGATCGCGGCACGTTTCGGGCCGCTCAGTTGAGCGCCTTTCGGGCGATTGCCCTGACGGCTCGCCAGCGTGGCGATGACGCTGGCGATATCGTTGGTGTTTGTGGTTTGCGGTACGGCCATGTCAGGTCGCCGACTCGGTTAGCCATTGACGAACAATGGTGGCGGTCTCGTTCGGGTTTCGCTCGGCCAGTTCGCCGACCCGATGCACGGACTGCGCGTGGACCTGGCCTTGAACCTGGGCGACGTCGATCATCTGCGCGGTGGCGTTGGCGCCGGGAATCAGACTCTGGCCGCTTGCGCCGGATGTGCTGCCGTCGGTCAGTGCCGGCAGCGAATCGTCGTGCGCGAGCGAGGGGATCACTTCGGAAGCGAGGATGCGCCTGACCAGCGGCCGGATCACCATGAACAGCACCACAAGACCGAGCAGCATCATGACGCCGAGTTCGATAACGTACATCACGTCATCCTTGGTGAACTGCAGCATGCCCAGCAGTCCGGTCGGCTCGGCGACCGGAACGGCTGCCGGAGCCTCGGCGAATTTGAGGTTCACGACCTCGACCTGATCGCCGCGTTTCTGATCGAAGCCGATCGCCGAGCGCACCAGGGTCGCGATGCGGTCCAGCTGTTCCTTGCCGCGTTCCTGGTAGACCATCTCGCCTTTTTCATTCTTGGCGTAGCTGCCGTCGACCAGCACGGCGACCGAGATGCGGTTGACCCGTCCGACCTCGGTCACTTCGGTCTTGGTGGTGCGGGAGATTTCGTAGTTGTTGGTCTCTTCGCTCTTCTTGCTCTGGTCGCGCGCGGGCGCTGGGTTGTCCCGGTTCTGATTGCCCGGCAATTCGTTGTTGATGGTGACCTGACCGGTGTTGTCGGCGGTCGCGCTGGATTCTTCCCGGGTCTGGCTGGAGCGCAGTACCCGGCCTTCGGGGTCGAACTTGTCCGAGGTCTGGGTAATCTTGTTGTAGTCGAAGTCGGCCGAGAGCTGGACGCGGGCGCGCCCGGTTCCGACCACCGAAGAAACGATTGCCTCG
>DATHHQ010000334.1:0-17072 GCA_035490095.1 Bradyrhizobium sp. | reverse complement strand
CCTTGCCGCGGGCACGGTGCTATCGGGACCGGCCGGCGGCGTTTCAGGCGCGCGGCGATGCGCCGATCTGCTCGGCATTCCCGATCTGGTGCCGTTCGACATGGGCGGTACCAGCACCGACATCTCGCTGATTTCGGAGGGTCGCGCGTCGCTGTCCGCGGACGGAATGCTCGCGGGGCAACGCATTGGCTTGCGCAGCCTCGACATCGCCAGCATCGCGGCCGGCGGCGGATCGATCGCCAGTATCGATGCCGGCGGCACGCTTCGCGTCGGTCCGGAAAGCGCGGGCTCGGTGCCGGGACCGGCCTGTTACGGCAATGGCGGCCTTGCTGCCACCGTCACCGACGCCAATGTCGTTCTCGGCTATCTCGACGTTGCCGCGTTCATGGGAGGACAGCGCCCGCTCGATTCGGCTGCCGCGGCAGTGGCGGTCGACCAGGTCGCGGCATCGCTGGGCCTGTCGCGGCTGCAAGCTGCCGCCGGCATCTACCGGATGATCAATCTGAAGATGGCCGATGGCATCAGGCTGATGACGTTGCGCCGCGGCGTCGATCCACGGCGGTTTGCGCTGTTGAGTTTTGGCGGCGCGGCGGGCCTGCATGCCGCCGAGGTCGCGCGCGAACTCGATATCAAGCGCATCATCGTGCCGACGGCCGCGTCGGTGTTGTCGGCTTGGGGCATGCTGACCAGCGATCTGCGCTACGAAGTGAGCCGGACGCATTATGGTGCCGGCGCGCGCATTTCGGCGGCCGAGGTGCGTGCGCTGTTTGCTCAACTGGAGCAACAGGCGGCCGGCCGGCTTCGCGCCTGGTTCGATGGCCCCATGACCATCGAACGCTCAGCGGAAATGCGCTACGGCGAGCAGATATTCGAGATTGACGTCGCGCTCGATCACCTCGACTGGGATGCAGCCTCACTCGTCGACGGAATCGAAGACCGCTTTCACCGCCGCCATGAAGAGCTTTACACCTATGCCTCGCGCGATCAGGAGGTTGTGTTCGTCAACGCGCGGGTTGCTGCGGTCGGCGAAGTGTCACGGCGCGGGGAGAAGGAGAAATCAGCGCCGTCCGCCGCAGCCTGCATACCGCGCGCGACGCGGCAGGCCTTCTTCGGCAGTTGGCGCGAGGTTCCGGTTTTTTCGCTCGATGACTTGCAACCAGGCCACTCCATCATAGGTCCTGGAATCATTGAGGCCGAAACCACCACGGTCGTCATCGGCGACGGCGACCGCGTAACCGTCAACGCACTGGGCTGGCTGGATATTGCGCTGGGATAATGGGAGCAGACCTTTGCCGTTCTGGACTTGCGAACAATGCGGTGCCCAGTTTCCCGAAAGCGGCGAGCCGCCGCTGTCGTGCCTTGTCTGCGAGGACGAGCGGCAGTTCGTGAACTGGAAAGGCCAGGCGTGGCTTACCCGCGAAGAGCTGACGAAACGTCACAGGCTTGTCTGGCGTGAAGATCTGGGCATTCCCGGAATCGGCGTCGAGCCCAGTTTCGCGATCGGGCAACGCGCGCTTCTGGTGCGGGAACCGGACGGCTGTGTGCTGTGGGATTGTGTTCCCTTGCTGACCAATGACGCGGTCGAATACGTCAGATCGCTTGGCGGCCTCAAGGCGATTGCTGTCTCGCATCCGCATTTTTATGGGGCCGTCGCCGATTGGAGCGACGCGTTTGGTGGCGCGCCGATTTATTTGCACGGCGACGATCGGCAATGGGTGACGCGGCCGCATCCGGCGATCGTGCCATGGTCTGGTGATAGCCATCAACTCTCCGATGACATTCGTCTCGTCCGCACCGGCGGGCATTTTGCCGGGGCCACCGTCCTGCACTGGCGCGCCGGGGCGGAAGGGCGAGGCGCGCTGCTGACCGGCGACGTCGCCATGGTGGCGATGGATCGCCGTTCTCTGAGCTTCATGTATAGTTTTCCGAACTACATTCCTTTGAATGCGACATCGGTTCAAGGCATCGCCCGTGCGATCGAGCCGCTGGCGTTCGATCGCATTTACGGCGCCTGGTGGGGCCGCAACATCGCAGCGGATGCCAAGGCTGCGTTCGAGGTGTCAGTTCGGCGATACCTCGCAGCTATTTCGGGCGCGCCGTAGCGGGAGTGATCTTGCTGCTGTCATGATATCGTGCTTAAGTTGCATTTATTGACCGTCGCAGCGCAGTTCAAATGTGAGGTCCCGATGTACACTTTATTTCGTACGACCCCTCTGCGGACATTGCTGGCGCTGCAAGCGCCAGCGCTCCTGATATCATTCGTGATAGCTGAGCTCGTCTACAAGTTTCATAGCTTCACGCTGGAAACGTTAGCGTTCCTTGCCACTTGGTTTGTGATCGATGCGTTAGCGACGACTATCCGGGGAATTTGGTTGAAGCAACGCAGCTCGGCGGCCGAGCGGGCGTGATCAGAACTGACGGATCGCAGGTTCGATTGTTGGGAGGTTTATGATGAGCGACGTTGGAGCCAGCAACGGAGCGCAGGCCAAACCCCAGCTTGACATGAGCAAGCTGAAGGTCGTTTCCGACGCGGTAGCAGTGGCAGTGAAGGGAGCTGCGGGGGCGCTCGCTTTCGCACCGCAGCCTACGGTCGGCGGCGTTGCTGCGCCGCCACCGGCTGCGAGAGCGACCAAGCCCGGTAAGGAGCGTTGGCCGGTGAAGACTGGCGTCGATGAAGACGTGGAGGAAGTCGGCAAGAATGCGGTCGCCGGCGCGAATGCCGACGGCATCGTCGATACGACCGTCGAGGAGCTCATCCAAATCCCGCGTCCCGCCGACATGAGCGATATCAATGGCTTACAAGCCGACTTTCAGGAGCGTCGCGCAAAGCCGTTCGAGGTCACGATCTGGCGGGTGACCGCTGACATCATTGCGATCAAGAAGGAGGCGGATGGCGATTTTCACATGGTTCTGCAGGGCGACAGCGGCGAGACCATGATCGCCGAAGCGCCGACAGCGCGTCCCCCGTTTGTTGGCAACGATAGTCCGTGGTTCGATGCCATGAAGGAAGTACGTCGTCGCATCGCGGACCAGTTCGGCCCATCTTTCGCTGGGTTGCCGTTTCAGCCGATGAATGCGAAATTCTTGATGCCTGCGCCCCCGGGGGCTCCCGGGGTGCCTGCCGTTCCGTTGGCTCCTCCGGCCGCGGCGCCGGGCGCTGCTGAGACGGACATCTTTGATCTCGCTCCCCCGTTCAAGGCTAAGGTGCCTCAGACTCGCGCCGTTGTCGTTGGCGTCGGATTTTTCGACCGTGTTCATGGTCAAATGGGTGTAGCTTTGGAAAACGGAGCCGAGTTGCACGCGATACTAAGCATCGAGTTCCCCTGATCCGATCATCCGGAGTGAGCTCGCCGAGCCGACGGCGGCAAGAGAAGATCGATGACGCGCAATTTCCCGGGAGGTGTGACCGATCTTCGGGGGGAGCGTTGCTTTGTCGAGACGGCGCCTGATGAATTGACTGCGGTTGAACTCAAGACGGGTCAAATTTGCTGGCGAACGACCGGCCTGGGACGGCCGGTTGCCGCGACAGCCTCCCGACTTCTGACTATCGCTCGCGACACCCAAGACTTTCAGATGCGGATCATCGACGCGCATTCGGGAAATCAGACCGCCAGCGTGGCGCTGCCGATGATTCCAGCGCACGGGGCATCAGACTTGGAAGGGTTGCGGATAGAAGCGTTCGAGATCGGCCGCAGGCTCAAGCTAATCTGGCACTCGCACTCTCATTATCGCGGCGGCGCGGCGCCGAACCCAGCCGCAGTCAGCGCGCCGGGAGCATCGGGTAGTTTCTTCTTGGATCTCGATAGCGCAGCGATCGAGATCGACACAGCTCCGCCTGCTACCGAACTGGAGGCGGCAAATGGCACCGACCTCGGACCGCATGCCGAGCCGGCCGCTGACGTGCTCGGAATCAAGCGAATGGGCGACCGCCTTTACTCGCTGAAAACGGAGCAGCGGGCGCCCAACATGTTGCTCAAGCTGGAAGCCAAAGACGCACTTAGCGGGAACATCCAGTGGGAGACAGACCTTTCACAGATCGACGCCGCACCGCCGGAGCCGCAGCGGGAATAACAGGGCCAGCCTGGAGGGAGTCGCCATGCCCGATGAATTCGAACGTCTGGCCAAGAAACTCAAGCGATCGGTGGACGAGGTGCGTGTGTTTCGGCAACGCGGATTCACCGGCAAGTCGATCGAGGCACTGCAAGATCAGGATTTGCAGAACGCAATGCGGCGGCTGGAATATCCCGACATGCCTCGTGCGCGGCGTGCCTTTCGGGTGGCGCAAGGCCGCAACGATGACGGACAGATCCCCCGGCAAGCGCTCGCTCACGCGCTACGCGAACTCGACGGGTTGCGTTTTCGTGCGCGCCAGACATCGGTTGCCGGAATGCCGACCGGAGGAATCGTTCAGCCGTCCGATCTCGCGATCGTTCCGCCGGTTGCCAATTTGGGCGCACGGCGCTGGGAGGCGCTGGGCCCGGGCAATGTAGGCGGTCGCACCCGTTCCATCCTTTTCCACCCGACCAACCACGATACAATCTGGGTTGCCAGTGCGGGCGGCGGGGTTTGGCGCTCCGATGATGCGGGGATGGCATGGACCCCTGCCGACGATTTCATGGCCAATCTCGCCATCACAAGCCTAGTCATGGATCCGCGCAACGCCGACATCATCTATGCGGGAACAGGCGAGGGGTTTGGCGGGGTCGAGGGCACAACGCGCGGAGGCGGCATCTTCCGCACGGTCGATGGCAACCAATGGGCACAAATTCCGTCGACATCGGCGGATCAATTCCGCACGGTTAATCGCCTGGCAATCAGCGCCGATGGTGCAGTGCTCCTCGCGGCTACCAGTCAGGGGATTTGGCGCAGCGAAGATCCGCAACGAACGCTCTGGACTATGGTTCTCCCCGACGCCACAGGAGACGTCAAATTCCATCCGGGCGATCCGCGTCATGCAGTGGCTGGAAGCCTCGGGGTGATCGGCTCCAGCGGCGCGGCCTGGTGTTCCACGGACGGCGGCGCGACATGGACCAAAGCGGAACATGCCGACCCGTGGAGCGGCCGAGTGGAGCTGTGCTACGCGCGGGCCAAGCCTGACACCGTCTATGCGTCAGTCGAGATACGCAATGGTGAGATTTGGCGTTCGCTGGATGGCGGCATGACGTTTGCGCGGCGCAGGTCGCTCAACAACGAGAACCAGCCGTCATTCTTCCTGGGCGATCAGGGTTGGTACGGCAATGTGATCTGGGCTGGGGATGCCAACGATGCCGATTTGGTTCTCGTTGGCGGCGTCAATTTGTGGCGGAGCACCGACGGAGGTGACACCCTGGTCGATATCAGCACCTGGCAGAGCGACGCGTCTGCGCATGCCGACCAGCATGCGATCGTATCCCACCCGGCCTACGATGGCGTCCAAAACACCACCGTCCTGTTCGGGAACGATGGCGGCATCTATCGGGCGAAGAACGTCAAAACCGTGGGCAACAATGCGAAACCTCCGAAGGTCGCGGGTTGGGAGAAGCTCAGCAACGGTTACGGGGTTACCCAGTTCTACAGCGCGAGTTCGCACGCAGGCGATGGAGTGATAGCCGGCGGTGCGCAGGATAACGGCTCGCTGCTCCACCATACCGGCAACGGCAATACGGATTGGGCCCGCTTCTTCGGGGGGGATGGCGGATACTGCGCGATCGATCCGACCAATTCCGACATCGTCTACGGCGAATATGTATTCCTGAACATTCACCGGGTCACCGACGGAGGACGCACGCCCGACATCCTCGGCGATCGCTATATTTCCGGACAAGTGTGGAACCCCGCGCAGAGAAAATGGGTGTTCAAGCCGAAGCCGTTCCAGATACCGGACGCCCGGGGCGACCGTAATGCCCTGTTCATCGCCCCATTTGTGCTGGACCCCAATAATCCCAACCGGATCTTGGCGGGTGGTCTATCGTTATGGCGGACAGACGACGCCCGTACCGCGAATACGCCGACGACTGGGCCACGCTGGGCAGAGATTAAAAAGCCGGCGAACAATATGAGCCCTATCAGCGCAATCGCGATCACGAACGGAAACCCGGACCGCGTCTGGATCGGTCACAAGAGCGGTGAAGTCTGGCGGAGCGTAAATGCAACGGCAAGCGCACCGGATTGGTCGCCGGTCAGCATCCAACCGCCATCGGCGGCGCCAATCCGCCGCTTTTGTCAGTGCATCCTCGTTTCGTCGCATGATCCAGACGTCGTGCTCATTGGATTTGGCGGCTTCACCCGAGAAAATCTATGGTTGACCAGGGATGGCGGCACTTCGTGGACAAGTCTCGGCGGAGGTCTGCCTGCCGCACCGGTTCGCGCAATGGCGATCCACCCGCGACAACCGGATTGGTTTTACGCGGGCACCGAGGTCGGAATTTTTGGTAGCGAGGACCGCGGTCAAACCTGGTCGCCGACCAACGAAGGGCCAGCGAACGTCTCAGTCGAAGACCTGTGCTGGATGGGCGAGGTGTTGGTTTGCGCGACCTATGGAAGAGGCATGTTTAGCATCGACCTCGCGCAAGCGCCGGCTGCCGGCCAACCCGGGGCCGGAGCAATCAGCTGATCCATATCTGGAGACGAACCCGCCAAGCTCGAAAGCCCAGAGGTAACAGGTTCAAAAGCCGGCCCGGCAGCGCGCGCAGAAGTGCGCGTTCATCGTGCTGCACACGTAGCCATAGAGATTATCCGGCGCTATCTTGTGGGCCTCGGCGGAAGCCGCGACCTTCATCGATGTCAGGCCGCATCGGGGCAGCTAACTTGCGATCAAGGATGCTATCGCTATATCGGATTTTTCTCGCTTTCCGTTCCCTCCGTTCCCGCCCCGCCTTCAAGCGAGCCCGACCATGACCACCACCACCGACACCGCCCCCGTATCCCAGCCGTTCCAGGCCGAGGTGGCCGAACTGCTGCACCTTATGGTGCATTCGGTCTATTCGGAAACCGATATTTTCCTGCGCGAGCTGATCTCGAACGGCTCTGACGCCTGCGACAAGCTGCGCTACGAGGCGATCGCGGCGCCCGACCTGATCGCCGACGGTGCGCCGCCCAAAATCCGCATCGCGCCCGACAAGAAGGCGGATACGCTTAGCGTGATCGACAGCGGCATCGGGATGGATCGGCAGGAGCTGATCGACAATCTCGGCACCATTGCGCGTTCCGGCACCAAATCCTTTCTGTCGCGGCTGACCGAGGCCAAGGACGGCGCCGGCCTGATCGGCCAGTTCGGAGTCGGTTTTTATTCGGCCTTCATGGTCGCCGACCGCATCGTCGTCACCAGCCGCCGCGCCGGAACGGACGAGGTCTGGACCTGGTCTTCGTCAGGCGGCAGCGGATTTGAAATTGCGCCGGCCAGCGATGAGGATGCCAAACGCATCACGCGCGGGACGGAGATCGTCCTGCATCTGAAAAAGGACGCGGCAAAATATCTGGAGACCCACGAGATCGAGCGCATCGTCGGCGCCTATTCCGACAATATCCAGTTTCCGATCGAACTTCAGCCGGAAGAGGGCGAACCGCGCCAGATCAATTCGGCGAGCGCGCTGTGGCAGCGGCCGAAATCGGAGCTGACGCCGGAAGATTACAAGCAGGCCTACAAGTCGATCGCCGGCGCCTTCGATGATCCCGCGATGACGCTGCATTATCGCGCCGAAGGGCGTCAGTCCTACGCCGTGTTGCTGTTCGCGCCCTCGACAAAGCCGTTCGATCTGTTCGAACCGTCGCGCAAGGGCAAGGTAAAACTCTATGTGCGACGGGTGTTCATCACCGACGATGCCGACCTGCTGCCGTCCTATCTGCGCTTCATTCGCGGTGTGGTCGACAGCGAAGATCTTCCGCTCAATATTTCCAGGGAGATGCTGCAGAACAATCCGCAGCTGGCGCAAATCCGCAAGGCCGTGACCGGCCGCGTGATCACCGAGCTGGAAAGCCTGAGCGAGAAAGAGCCCGAGAATTTCGCGGGGATATGGGACGCGTTCGGTCCCGTGATCAAGGAAGGCCTCTATGAGGACTATGAGCGGCGCGAGAAATTGCTGGCTCTGTCGCGCTTCACCAGCACCGCGGCCGAGAAACGCTCGCTGAAGCAATATATCGCGGATCTGAAACCCAATCAGACCGAGGTCTACTTGCTGGCAGGCGACAGCATTGAGCGGCTGAAATCCAATCCCAAGCTGGAGCAGGCGACGGCCCGCGGCATCGAAGTCCTGCTGCTGACCGATCCGGTTGATGCGTTCTGGACCTCGGCGCCATTCGATTTCGAAGGCAAGCCGCTGAAGTCGCTCAGCCAGGGCGACATCGACTTTGGCCTGATCCCGCGTATCGACGACAGCACGCAGGAGACCGAAGCGGACACCGACGAGGCCTCGATCATCGCTGCGATCAAGGCCACCCTCGGTGACCGCGTTTTCGATGTGCGGGCCTCGCAGCGGCTGACCACCAGCGCGTCATGTCTGGTTGCCGGCAGCCATGGCCCGGATCGGGAGCTGGAGCGATTGCTGGCACGGCAAAATCGCGCCGCCGGCACCAAGCCGATCCTCGAAATCAACATGCGCCATCCCCTGGTCGCGGCGATTTCCGGCGCCAACGACTCCGCGGCGGATTTATCGTTTCTGCTGCTGGAGCAGGCGCAAATCCTCGACGGTGAACTGCCGGAAGACCCCGCCGCGTTTGCCAACCGGCTCAATCAGCTGGTGCTGCGCGGGGTGGGCAAGCAGCCCGGCTAGCCATGTGGTCACAGGGGTGTGGATCGAATTGGCGCAACCAGGATCGAATAAGCTTGGCCATGGGGCCATCCACCCTGCAGCGGCGATGACCCAACGGTTCCATATTGCGATCGCGGGCGTTCGATTGCGCCGGTCTCGGACAGGATACCGGTAACCGGGTAAGCTAGTTAGCCTTCGGTTAGGGAAGTCAGGGAAGTTCAAGGCAATCGTTAGTCATTGTTAGTGTTGGTGCTTTGAAGTGGGAGGTCAGGTTTTCAGTTTTTGCTTGGCCTCCACAATGCATGTTCATTTCATCACCGACGACCCCACGAAGATACCGGCCATTCGTGCGATGCTGGAGCCGCGATATCATGTTGCTCCGTGGCTGCTGGGAAGCGGCGACACGCAAACCGACTCAAGCGGCGTCCTCATGGTCGACGCCGACCTCCGTCAAATTCATCGTGTCGAGCAGATCCAGCTTGTCTTGCAGGAACTGAGTTGCATTCGTGAAAAGCTGTTTGTCGTTCACAACCAGGTTCGCTCCATGGTGGCGCAGGCCTATGCACTCGGAGCGACCGCCGTCGTTTCGCGTCCAAAGGAAATCATCTTCAAGCTGGCGCAGATCGAAATCGCCGAGAAGGCAGCACAAAGCGGCATCGCCATTGCCTCGCCCGAGATCACAGAGAGCACGGCGGCCTTCGCGTCGATGTTTTCGGCGGTACGGGCTGGCAAACAAATAAACCTGTCAGATGCCGAGCGCGCCACTTTACAAATCATCGATAGCATCGCGCAAAAAGGGCTCGCCGCCTGGCTTGACGACGTACGCCGCTATCACGAAGGAACCTTCCAGCATTGTCTGCTGGTCACGGGAGTGGCAGTCGGCTTTGCGTTGGAAATCGGGTTCTCCGATCTGGATGTAAAGCGATTAGGAATAGCGGCAACCCTCCATGACATCGGAAAAGCCCATATTCCCTTGTTGATTCTCGACAAGCCCGACCGCCTTGATCCAGGCGAAGAAGAGATCATGCGAAGCCATCCGGTGATCGGATATGAATTGTTGAAGGATATCGAAGACATTACCCCCGAGATTCTTGACGGCGTGAGACACCACCACGAATATCTGGACGGTTCCGGTTATCCCGACGGGCTGACGGCGCCGGACATTTCCGACCTCGTAAGATTGCTGACGATCTCCGATATTTTCGCCGCTCTCATCGAGTCGAGGCCGTACCGACCGGCAATGCCCCGTCAAAACGCCTACAAGATCCTGTGCGGCATGGACGGTAAGCTGGAACGACCACTTGTGAAGGCGTTCCGGAACGTAGCGCTTGTGGTCTGAAGCAAACCGGCAAAGCGAGATGGATGCTTAGTGCGCCGTTGAGCGCGCAAGGACGATGATGCCGTTCGCAGGAATCGTAACGGCGGCTGTCGCCGAGAAGCCATCCAGCGGCTGGCCCCAGGAACGAACCCGCCCGCCATTGCCGACCGGCGCGGCATTTGGAAAGCTGTCGTACACATCGCTGTTGAGCAGTTCCAGCCAGTCCCCGGCAAACGGCAGTCCGATCGCATAATCCTGCTTCGGTTGCTCGGCGAGATTGGCTATCACCACCACATCGCGGCCTTCGCCTTCGATCCATCTGTGCAGGACGATCACCCGGTCGAAATTCCGGGCGCGCGATACCCGGGCGCTGCTTCCGCGCAGCGCGGGCTGCGAGCGGCGAAGCTTGATCATGTCGGCGGCGAACTTCAGAAAATCGCGCCTCGCCGAACCGGCGCCGTCCAGCGCTTCCCACGAGATGAGGCCATCGGCCAGCCGGTTGTCGTTCCAGTTGTTATCCTCGAGGAATTCCTGGCCCATGAACAATGCGGGAATTCCGGGCGCGGCAAGCAACAGGCCGGTTGCCGTCCTGCTTCGGCTGCGGGCGTACCAGGACGTTCGGTCCGACGAGTCCGCGAGCATGGCGACCCGCGCGGCATCCGAATGGGGCGCGAAAGTCACGTCCTGATTTTCGAGGCATTGCACGAGACGCCAGCCCCCGGGAATGGCAGCCGGCACCACAAGGGCGTTCGCCACCGCGGAAAGATCCAGTGCCGCCGATGCACCAGCCGATGCCTGCCTGAGAAGATCACGCAGAGCATCCCGCAGACGGTCGCCAAGCTCGGCGTCGAAGCCGAGCCCCTCGGGACGCGGATGAAGCGCGCTGGCGCGATCCTCGTTCCAGTACTCGGCAATCTGGATCGCCGCGGGATTGGTCGCGCGTATCGTGTCCGTCAGGTGCTGGCAGAAGCGCCTGCCGCCCTCGTTCTCGATCACCCGCACCTCATCGTAGCGAATTCCATCGATCCGGTACTCGGTCAAAAAGAAGCGCGCATTGTCGATGAGAAACTGCGATACCCAATCATTCCAATAGGCGAAGATTTGACCGCCTGCCCAGCCGTGATCCGTGAAGAAAAGACTGTTGTTCTGGTTGTCCGGACGCTGCCGGTCGTAAAACCACATACTGCGATCGTCGAAGCCACCCCCGGCATGGTTGTAGACCAGATCGAAAATCACGGCGATCCCGTGCAGATGGCAGAGGTCGACGAGGCATTTCAACTGATCGGCGCCGTACGCAAGCTCGGCAGCTGCGAGCGGCTGCTTGCCGAAGCGTTCGAGCCGTCGGTTGATGCTCGCAAGCCGCCAGCCGAGTTGCTCGGGGGAAACAGAATATGCGCCCTCGGGAGAAAAATAGTCGACGCCATTATAGCCCATGCTGAATGCGGTTTCGAATTCCTGGATCGGCAGCAACTGAATGGCGTTCACGCCGAGACTTTGCAGGTGCTCCAGTTTTTCGATGACGTCCAGGAACGTGCCACCACGCAGCTTGCGGACATCGCGGCCGGTCTCGTCCTGCGCCCACCAGGTGCCGACGTGCAGTTGATAGATGATGAGATCGTTGAACCGCGGGGACTGCCAGCCTTCAGCGCGCCACGAATAGCTTTCGGGAGTGCGAACGACGCAGTGGCTGTCCGGAAAGGCCGGCGACAGCGTGAGCTCGCGCGCGTAAGGATCCCGCTTCCATCCGGCGCCGACACCCTCGACGAAAAACATGTAGGGGTCGCCGTCACCCACTCCGGCCAGAAAGCCGCCCCAGCTGCCGTCACCCAGCGCTGCCAAATTATCTTCCGGAGCCGGCCGCCAGGACGGTTCGTTGATCACGGCAAGTGCGCTGCCCGCGACCACGGAAACCGTCTTTGCGTTCGGCGCCCAGGTCCGAAAGTCCGTCCCATCGGACCGCACCGTGGCCCCCATGGCGCTGTTCTTGTTCACTCTGCCCAAATCGACTGCCATATGCGCGCCCGGTTGGTTATGCAGAAGTCGCTGCTCTCAATAGTTTTGGGATAGGCGGCAAAATGCAAGGGCTGACCGGCGAAGTCTATTCGATCGGCGCCCAGGCTTGAACCCGATTACAGCGCCGGCCGTATCTGGTAGACGATTTCGGAAATGGGGTAATTCCACGGAAATGACCACGCCCAGCGGCAGCGACACGTTTTACGGCAGAATTCCGGTCTTTCGCGGCTTTTCCAGCCTGATGGACCCGGCGCTGTATTCGGCGTTGCCGGATGACTGGAGCATCGGCGTCGCCGATATCGTGGAATCGACCAAGGCGATCGCGGAGGCGCGTTACAAGGCGGTCAACATGGCTGGCGCGTCCGTGATCGCGGCGGTCGCCAACGCGCTGGAGGGACGCGAGTTTCCGTTCGTGTTCGGCGGCGACGGCGCAAGCTTTGCGGTATCGCCCGACGATCTCGCACGCACCCGCGACGCGCTGGCGGCGACCGCAATCTGGGTCGAGGAGAGCCTCAACCTCATGATGCGGGTTGCGCTGGTTCCGGTCGCAGCGGTTCGGGCACAGGGTTTTGACGTCCGCGTCGCCCGCTTCGGGCCGTCGCCGAATTTGTCCTACGCGATGTTTTCCGGCGGCGGCCTCGGCTGGGCGGAAACCGCGATGAAACGCGGCGAGTTCGCGGTGCCGGCGGCGGCGCCAGGGACGCAGCCCGATCTGACCGGGCTGTCGTGCCGGTTTGAGGAAATTCCATCCGTGCGCGGTCTCATCCTCTCGGTGCTGGTGGTGCCGGCGCGCGGCGCCGATCCGCCGGCCTTTCGCAAACTGATCGAAGACGTTATCACGCTGGTCGAGCGCAGCCCGGATGCAGGCCGGCCGGTGCCGCCGGGCGGGCCGCCGCTGCGATGGCCGCCGGCCGGCGCCGATTTCGAAGCGCGCGCCGCGCGCGGCGGATCGCTGTTGAAGCGGCGCGCGGCTGTCCTCACGTTTACGCTGTTCGCCTATCTCATCATGCGCTTCGGCATCAGTGTCGGCGGCTTCGTCCCGAAAACCTATGTGCGGCAGGTGGTGGAGAATTCCGACTTCCGCAAATATGATGACGGATTGCGCATGATCCTGGACTGCTCATCGGAACTGGAGGCCGCACTGACACGGCGCCTCACTCTCGCTGCTTCCGCAGGGGTCGTGCGATATGGCCTGCACCGTCAGGACGCGGCGATGATGACCTGCTTTACGCCTTCGGCGCTGCGCAGCGATCACGTGCATTTCATCGACGGCGCACGTGGCGGCTATGCCTCGGCGGCGACGGCGCTGAAGGCGATGGCGGCTTGATGCGACCGATGGCTCCTCATGGTGAGGAGCGCGAAGCGCGTCTCAAACCATGAGGAGACGTGCCTAGCTCCATCCTTCGCGACGCGGCGAAGACGCCGCTCCTCCAGCGATGAGCGCAATTGCGCTCACCCGGGGATGAGGAAAAGACCAGGCGTCATTTCCGTAGCTGCTCAGCGCGCGGATCGGGTCCAGTTTTCGCCGCCGCAGAGCGAGCCGCCCACGCAGCCTTCGACCTTCAACGCGTCCGGACCCAACACCGAAATGTTGCTGGCATAGCTGTTGCCGTCATCGGCGTTGTAAATTGGACCAGACCATTTGTTCGGGCCGTTGGGCCGCATGCCGCTGAATAGCGCAAGCCCAATTATTGGGCGTTTGGCCAAGGTTGGATTGGGATTCTTGTCATCGATCTGCGGTTTTCCGGTTGCCGGATTGATCGGGTCCTTGAGCCAGACCACGACCCCGCAAATTCCGCCGCCGCATTTGCTGACACGGACTTTGGCGTCGCCCGCCTGCGTCAGCCAGATTCCGCTCGGGTCAGGACCGGCTTGCGCTTTTGCGGGCGTCACGCCAAGCAACGCCGCGAAAATTGCAATGATGAAGATTAGTCTGCAAGCCATAAATCTCTCCCCGAGAAGCAGGTCTGCATAGCAACAAATCGAATTTGCGCAATGCCATATCCGCCACTCACGAAGATCATTTGTCCCAGCGCGTCAGGCGAATCGACAAGGCGGTGCCACGGCCGAACACGAGCAATCCGGGCCACCCGCCACCTGCGGCCTGCGCATGGTCACCAGGGCTGGCCGCACAGGTCGATCACGCCACCCAGCGGCGCGCGTTTGAGTTTGTAGACATATGGCGCGGTGGCCTGGAAGCGAATCCGTCCCTCCGGCTGATCGCAATAGATTTCGCCGTCGAACGGCTTCCAGCCGCGGCCGACGTAAAACGGCGCGTTGTGCGGTTCGCAAAACAGCAGCGCGAAATCCGTGGCGCCTTCATCCTTCAAGGTCTGGATGGCGGCATTGAGCGCAACACTGGCGTAGCCGCGGCGCCGGCTGTCCTCGCGGGTCAAGACGCCGCCGATGCCGCCGGCCCGCATCTTGCGACCATTCCATGTGATCTCGCGGCGCTGGATACCGACATGGCTGACGACGCCTTCCGGGTCAGCCCGAACCAGCACCCGCCACTCCGGACAGGCAAAAGCAAAGCGGCCCCAGGGCAGCTTCGCGACGACGTCGGGCGGCCAGACCGCCTTGAACAGCGGCTCTACCAGAGGCCAGGATGCGTCCCCGTTCAAAACGTCGATCTCGATGCTCATTTCACTTCCGCCTGTTGCGCGCAACGCTGTCCAGCGTGGCCTGACCGCCGCCAAATTGCTGTGTTTAAGCCCCACGGAACCTTCTATAAGGGTTCTCGTTAAACCACGTCTCCCACCAGTGCGGACATCATCCCATGACCTTCACGCTTCCCACCCTTCCTTACGCCTATGACGCGCTTGCGCCCCATATGTCCAAGGAAACCTTGGAATATCACCACGACAAGCATCACCAGGCCTATGTGACCAACGGCAACAATCTGCTGAAAGGCACCGAATTCGAGGGCAAGTCTCTCGAGGAGATCGTCAAGGGCTCGTTCGGCAAGAATGCGCCGCTGTTCAACAACGCCGGCCAGCATTACAACCATCTGCATTTCTGGAACTGGATGAAGCCCAATGGCGGCGGCGCCAAATTGCCCGGCCGCCTGGAAAAGAAGATCACCGAGGACCTCGGCGGCCTTGAGAAATTCAAGACCGATTTCGCCGCCGCCGGCGTCGGCCAGTTCGGCTCGGGCTGGGCATGGCTGTCGGTGAAGAACGGCAAGCTCGAAATCTCCAAGACCGCCAATGGCGAAAACCCGTTGGTGCATGGCGCCACGCCGATCCTCGGCGTCGACGTCTGGGAGCACTCCTATTACATCGATTATCGCAATCGCCGCCCGGATTATCTGAAGGCGTTTGTCGATCATCTGGTGAACTGGGAGTATGTCGACGAGCTGTTCTCGAAGGTGGCCTGATTTCTAAGAGAAACGGCACCTATGGCAAAACTCGTCATGGCCGGCACAAGCCCGGCCATGACGAAAAAACGAACTAACGAATCCTCGGGCGGTAGCATCCAGCTGCCGCCCTTTCGTTTGCGCTGGGTTTTCCGATCCTTGCGGGCATCGCGAGCTTGCGGCAATACCTGTGTCAGCTAGGTCATATTCCGTCACTGCGGGGAAAAGCTAAGGATGAACTATCTCCTGGTCTTTATCGGTGGCGGTCTTGGTGCGTCGCTGCGTCATGCCATCAACATGATATGCGCGCGCGGCCTCGGCACGGCGTTTCCCTACGGGACCTTCATCATCAACATCACCGGCTCGACCGTCATGGGCCTGATCGCGGGCTATCTCGCGTTCAAGGGCGAAGCGTCGCAGCCCTGGCGCCTGTTCCTGATGACCGGCATTCTCGGCGGCTACACCACATTCTCGGCGTTCTCGCTCGATACAGCCTTGCTCTACGAGCGCGGCGAGATCGGGCTTGCACTGTTCTACGTGCTGGGGTCGGTGGTATTTTCGATCGCCGGCCTGTTCGCCGGGCTCGCGCTGGTTCGCCATCTGGCGTGAACCCTTCGCCTTCCTCGGCCTTCGTTGGCCCTCTGCTTGGCGATCCCGCATGGGCCTCCATGAGGCACGCATGGGTCCTGTCACTCTTCCATTTGCTTCGCTGCGCGCGCGAGACTAAGCAGGTCCAGCCCCATCACGCGCCAGACCGAATCCATTGCCAGAACTGCCTCTGAAAGACCCGGCGCCCGCCGACGACGCCACCGACGAGCCGCGTCCCGGACGTATCCGCAAGCCGATCGGCTGGTCGATGATCGTGATTGCGGTGCTGGTCGCGGTCAGCGCCACGCTGGTCTGGCGCCGCGACGGCATCGACGGCGTGCTGCAAATTCTGACCCACGACCTTGCGCTGTTCGGCGGCATTCTGCCGCGCGTGCTGGCGGGATGCCTGCTTGGCGCATTCATCGCGGAGATCTTGCCGCACGAGAAGGTGTCGCGCTCGCTGGGGCCGAATTCCGGGCTGAAGGGATTGCTGATCGGAACCGCGTTCGGGGCGATCCTGCCGGGCGGGCCGTTCACGGCCTATCCGGTGGCAAGCGCGCTGCTCACGGTCGGCGCCGATTTCGGCGCCACCATCGCCATGGTCGTGAGCTGGACATTGATCGGCTATGGCCGGGCGATTGCCTGGGAATTGCCGATCATGGGGACCGACTTCACGCTGTGGCGCATCGTGATCTCGCTGCCGCTGCCGGTTTTGGCCGGCGCGCTTGGTCGTTTCGTGTATGTCCGCATGTATCCGAAGGCCGCGCCGTGAGCGCGCTCATCATCGACATCATCCTGTGGGCCTCGGTTGCGGCAGTTGGGTTTATAGCCTGGCAACGTGGCCGGCTTATCCTCACGACGGCGGTGCGCGAAGGCTCCATGGACTTCATCAATATCGTGCCGCGCATCGCGCTCGGCGTGATCGGCTCGGGCTATATCGCTGCGGTCATTCCCCAGGAAGTCATCACCGGCTGGCTCGGCCCGGACTCGGGCTGGCTCGGCGTCCTCACCGCCGTGATTGCGGGCGCAGCAACCCCGGGCGGGCCGGTGGTCGGCTTTTCGCTTGGCGCGG
>DATHHQ010000333.1:0-8522 GCA_035490095.1 Bradyrhizobium sp. | reverse complement strand
GTGCGACGTCTATGTCACGCCCTATCTCAACGAGGCGCAGATGACGTCGGGTACATTGGCCTACAGCTTTGGACTGGGCAAGCCGGTGGTCTCGACGCCGTATTGGCATGCGCGCGAATTGCTGGCTGACGGACGCGGCGTTCTGATCCCGTTCGGCGACGCAGCGGCGGCCGGCCGCGAGATCGCGGAATTGCTCACCGACGACACGCGCCGCCAGGCGATATGCAAGCGCGCCTATGCGGTCAGCCGGTCGATGACATGGGAGCGCACCGCCCAGCGTTACATGTCTGCCTTCGAGCATGCGTGGCAAGGTCACTGGCTCAAGGCCTTCGCGCGCCCTGACAAGAAGGCGCCGGCACCATACAGCCCCGCGCCGCCAGCCATGCAGATCGGCCATTTCCTGTCGATGTGCGACGATACCGGACTGTTTCAGCACGCCGTGCATTCGGTGCCCGATCGCAGCCACGGCTACTGCGTCGATGACAATGCCCGCGCGTTGCTGTTGGCCTGCGCCCTCAACAATCCGGGCGAGCGGCCTCTGCCGGAGTTCCTGACGGCGCGCTTTGCCGCCTTTGTGCAACATGCGTGGAATCCCGACACCAAACGATTTCGCAATTTCATGGGGTTCAATCGAACCTGGCTCGAGGACGTTGGTTCAGAGGATAGCCACGGGCGAACGCTGTGGGCCCTGGGTGAGTGCGCGCGCAACGATTCCAGTCCGTCGCGCCGACGCTGGGCAGCATCCTTGTTTGCGGAGGCGCTCCCCGCCGCGGAAGCGTTTCGCTCGCCGCGCGCCTGGGGCTTCACGCTTCTGGGTCTGGATGCTTATTGTGCGGCCATTCCCAATGATCTGCGCGCCCGGGATATCAGGTCTGTTCTTGCGGACAGGCTGATGACCATTCTCGCATCGGTTGAGACGCCGGACTGGGTGTGGTTCGAGGCGGGACTTGCCTACGACAACGCGCGGCTGCCGCAGGCCTTGATGTTGACGGGCCTGGCGACCCACACGTCGGCCTATGTCGATGCCGGACTAAGATCCCTGCATTGGCTGATGACACAACAAACGACGTCGGCAGGTCTTTTCCGCCCCGTCGGCACCGCCGGTTTCGGCGAGCAGCGGCAACGTCCGCGTGCCTTCGATCAGCAGCCTGTGGAAGCCGCGGCAACGATTGCGGCCTGCCTTACCGCGTGGCGGGCGGACGGCGAGGCCGAGTGGAAGGCCAACGCGAGACGGGTCTTCGCATGGTTTTCCGGCAGCAACGACCTGTCCGTCGCGCTGGTCGATCCGGAGACCGGCAGTTGCCGCGATGGGCTGCATCCCGACCGCGCCAACGAAAATTGCGGCGGCGAGTCGGTCTTGTCCTATCTGCTCAGTCTTGCGGAAATTCGTCAGCTTGCGCGTTCCAATATCGAGTCGGCGCAACCCCAGCCGCTTCGCGCCGTGGTCGCCTGAAGTCCGTACGCCTATCCCAAGAGTCACCTCCAACGAGCCGAGGGCATCTTGCTGCAACCCACTTTCCTGAATCGGCAGGCGCTGTATCTTCGGCCCGATCCGGCGCGCGTCATCGTGCGCCCGTTCAAGCCGGCGACCGAGCCCCGCGATCTCAACCCGACCGACAAGACACGCGCCAATCATATCGTCGACCGGGTTCTGGCCCTCGATTCCGAGGCCGTCGCCAGCCAGCTCGCCGATGTCCTGGAGAATTTCCAGGGCCGGCATCGCAACCTGCTGGAGACATTCGAGGCGCGCGCCGACGTGATGGAAGAGGCGCTGGCGGATCACGGCAGCTTCTCTAAAGTGCAGCGCCAGCTGATCGGCGCCTATTTTCTCAACGAGTACTCGTTCGAAGCCTCGGCCCTGTTCAACCCCTCGATCGTGCCGCATCCCGACCAGTCGGACGCTCCGAAGGGTGGCTTGCGCTTCATTCTCAGTCTCCGTGCCGTTGGCGAAGGGCATGTATCGTCACTGACGTTTCGCGCCGGCACCATCACCGCCGACGGCAGCCTGACCGTTGATCCGACGGCCCGCCTCGCTTCGAGCCCCCGCATTAGCCGCCGCGTCTCCGGACCGGACGGCGACCTCATTGAGTTGAGCTTCAATCCCGAGGAAGACCTCAGCGAGCGCATCATCTTTCCGGTCACCGAATCCCAATCGAACGGCATCGAGGATGCGCGCTTTGTCGAATTCAGCGATCAGGGGCGGAAAACCTACTACGCCACCTATACCGCCTATAGCGGGCGGGCGATCCGCTCCGAACTGATCGAGACCACCGATTTCCTCTCGTTCCGGATGTCGCCGTTGAAGGGTACTGCTTCACGCAACAAAGGCATGGCGCTGTTCCCGCGCAAGATCGGCGGCAAATACGCCATGATCGCGCGGCAGGACAATGAGAACCTGTACCTGATCTATTCCGATGACCTCAGCACATGGGACGGCGGCCAGGCTATCCTGAAGCCGGAGTTTCCCTGGGAGTTCGTTCAGATCGGCAATTGCGGATCGCCGATCGAGCTCGATGAAGGCTGGCTGCTGCTGACCCATGGTGTCGGTCCGGTCCGCAAATATTCGATCGGCGCCGCACTGCTTGACAAGAACGATCCCTCCAAGGTGCTGGCGCGCTCGCGTGAGCCGCTGCTGCGGCCCGAACCGTCGGAACGCGAGGGCTACGTCCCCAACGTCGTCTACACCTGCGGGGCGATGCGGCACAACGATCAGATCATTTTGCCCTACGCGGTGTCGGATACCTTCTCCAATTTCGCGACCATCAGGATTTCGGCGCTGATGCAGGCGATGAAGAGTTGATCGCCGAGCTGGAAGGCGTGCGCACCGACCGCTGTTGTTGGCAGCTCAAAGGAGCCCTCATGGCCCGGGAAACAAGCTACTTCGTGCAGGCATTCAACGCCGGCAAGGGCGGAAACCTCAAGGCCGACGCGCCGATCGCGTGCAAGTCGGCAACCGGCGCGCTGCGAACGGCGGAACGACTGGCCTTGAGCAAACTCGGCGTCGTCGCCTTCTCGGCCACTGGCGACCCCGAGATGGGCGACTATGACGACGAACCTACCGTGATCTTTCGCAATGGCCGGCTTCCGCCGGCCTTTGAGTGAGATCCTCGGGCGCGTGGCGGGGTGCGGATATGAAAGCAGGAGCCTGAAATGAGCGAGCGACTTGAGACGCTGAAGAAAGCCCGCGAGCGGATGATCGAGGACCGGGACGCGCATGCCAAGGTGCTCGCCGCGCCGTTCGATCGCGACAAAGCCGAGCGGGCCCGCGTCAAATTCACCGAAATCCAGACCCTGGTCGACGCCCTCGACCGCGCCATCAGCGGCGAGCAAGCCGGTTCGGTGAAGAGCTGAGCGGGGGCAGGCATCGAGGCTTGCATCAAAAGCAGAGACTGAGAACCTTGAGGCGGCAGGATTGAGCAGCCGGCTTTCGTTTGGCTGCAGGTGGCGTTGTCTTGCCCGCAGCTTTTGGCCGGGGCTCGTATTCGCCCGCGATCACCATCGCCCAATAGGTGCGATGGGAGGTAGCGCTTTTCGCGCTGGCGACGCCGACGCGAGACGCCCTGGGGAGCAGGAGATTTTTTCGATGTCCGCTCGAGTCGATCCATTGACCGAGCGTTTTTTCGAAACCGTCATAGCCATACGCAATATTTTCTGCAGCCCGCCCCGCTCTCGCTGGTGCGACCCGCGAACTGAAAGATCCGAGCACCCCGTGGTCCAGTGTATCCTTGGCGGCCATTGCCTTGGCCTGTTCCAGCGCAATCCGGTTGAGGGTTGCATCCATGGTGACGCGTCCTTCGCCGTGCTTCAGACGAAAGTCGGAAATCATCTCGGCGGGTGACGATGCTGCGGCGGCGAGGCCGCTCAAAAGCAGGGGCAACGCGAGCAAAATGGCGAATAGTGGTTTCATTTAATGCCGTGTTCGCGACCCATAGGCTTGGCTCGACCTATCATTCTTTCTCTCAATATCACCACGAACGCAAGGCGCGGCGGACCGCCGGCAGGCCCAAGGCGATGCGGGGTGGCCGAGGCCGACCGGCTCGGCCAGGCTCGCGCGGGTCCAATGCGCCAAAGGCGGCTGGCTCCACATCGGGGTTGGCGACTGCGCTGTGATCGCCAATACAAAATTTTGGCTTAGTGGTAGCCGAGACTCTTGAAGCATTGGCATTCATGTCAATACAATCATGAATTGATTCGAAGGCGGTCAACGTCTGGGGACCGGCCGCAACGTCGGTCAATCCAGGGGGACGACTATGCCAATTGATCTGTTCACACTCCGTAATCTCAAGATCGCATCGGGGGTGGCTTTCTGTTTCGTGCTGCCGGCAACCAGCCACGCATTTACGCAAGACGATCAACGCCGGCTTTGCACCAGCGATGTTTTTCGACTTTGCGCATCGGAAATCCCGAGCGTGGAGCGGATCACCGCCTGCATGCACAAGCAGCGGGCCAGCCTGAGCGAAGGTTGTCGCCGCGTCTTCGGCAAACCATCCGAACAATCGGCCTCGGCCAAGTGATCCGAGAGCTATTCCCCAGATAACGCATTGGCCAGCCGCATAATTGCAAAGCGCGGTCAGCAATTGCATACTTGATGGTGTGGAATGTTCTGATGGCACCTGAGGAAACCAAAAATGGCGGAAGCCGATCTGGATATCGTAATCCGGCAACTTGCGAAGCAACAGAATAAGGGTCTCATGACCGCCGTCAAACGCCGGCGCGACCGATATGTCAGCCTCGCCGCCAAGGCAAAGGACAAGGACACCAAGGAAAAATACCGACAGATTGCGAAGAATATCATGCTGCAAGGGACCGCCGCCGCCAAGCGGCTGCAGATTTCCGCCGACAACGCCGCGGACAGCTACGCGAGATCGATGCGAAACGCGGCAGAGGCCCAGCCCGCCAAGAAGGCGGTCAAGAAGACAAAAGCCTGATCCAGCCATCCGCGTTGCCCGGATATGCTTTCGGCGCACCTGGAATCGCGTCGTATTTGCCGTCATTGCGTCACGAAGCTGAAAGCTGCTCAAGCATCGCTCCCGCGTGGCGCAGATCGGCAGTCTCGAAGCCTTCGGCGAATTTTTCGTAGACCGGCGCGAGGGCCGCGCGTGCGTCGGCCCGCCGGTCCTGAGCGATCCTCAGTCGGGCAAGGCTCAACGCGCTCCTGAGCTCCCAAAACAGCGCGCCTTGATGCTGTGCCAATTCAAGCGCTTCGCCGAAGCATTGCTCGGCGGCCGAAATGGATCGATGTTGGGTTTCGTGCAGCAGCAACTCGCCCTTGATGCGGAGCAGCTCGGCCACGTACCATCGTTCGTCCCTGGCTTCGCAGCGCATCAGCGCCTCGTCGACGGTGGCGAGGCCCTGCGCGACCTCGCCAGCCTCGCCGAGGCATGCTGCGAGTTCGCCAAGCGGCAGCAGGAAGCGCGGCAGGAACCTGGCCTCTCCGGCGCGTCCGAGTTCGCTGCGCAGAACCTCCAGCCCGGCGGCGATGTCGCCGCGTTTGACCATCACGATGCCCTTGAAACAGCGCGCCCACAGATTCCAGAGACGTATCGGGTGGCGCTCGGTATGGTCGAGCAGCGCGGCGCAATAGCGCTCGGCGGCGTCGAGATCGCCGGCCAGGAAGGTGATCGGGCACGCCGCCTGTCCCAGCACGCTGCAAAACGTCAGGGCGTGTCCGCTGGCGCGTCCTTCCTCGATATTGCGTTCAACCGCGCGCAACGCCCGGTCGGCGAAGCCTTGCAGCCAAAGGATGCGCGCCTGGAAGTAGTGCGTGGACACCCGCAGATCGAACCTGAAGCGGACGATCCGCGGCTTCAACGTCAGGTCTGCCAGGTGCACCAGCACGCGCTCGATATGATAACGCGCGCTGTTCTGGTCGCCGAGGTAATGCAGCGCGGTGGCGAGAAGGCGATCGGCCATCACCCCGTCGATCGGGTCGGTGGAGTTTGCCGCCCCGTCGACGAAACGATCGGCGAAATCGAGCGCCTTGCGAATTTCGCCGTTGTTGAATTGATCGATGCACAAACCCCAGAGCGCGCGCAGCCGGTACTCCCGGTCGTCGAGCTGGTCGGCGAGCTCCAGCGTCGTCGCCCATGCCGGGCCAGCCTCCCGGGCACGGCCGACGCCGTACATCAGCGACCAGCCAAGTGCCGCGGAAAGCTGCATGCGCAGCCGTGCCGTGGCGCCTGCGCCATTGCCGAGGCTCGCCAACGCCAGCGCGGCGCGCTCGCGGCACTCGCCCAGTAGCGACAGCTGGACCCATAACGGCACCGCGGTGGCGGTCAACGCCACGCCGATCTGCGGATCTCCGTCCGGTGCAAATGCCCAGTTCAGGCTGGCGCGGACGTTGTCGATGTGCCGGCCGTAGACGGCCAGCCACTCGGCTTGCGGCGTCGACTCGCTCTCGGCTTCGGCCTGCGCAAAGAAGTCCCGATAGAATTCGGCATGACGGCGCGCGGCTTCCCGATATTCTCCGCCGTTGCGCAGCTTCTCCAACGCATAGACGCGGGTGGTGTCCAGCAGACGGTAATGCGGGGTCTGGCCACGGACATCGGCGACGACAAGCGACTTCGCCACCAGATTGGCAAGGTGATCCGTGACCGCCGCGGTTCCTGCCACGGCAGTCGCTGCGTCGAGCAGGAAATCTCCGGCAAATACCGCAAGGTGGCGCAACACCCGCGCCTCGGTCTCCGGCAACAGGTCATAGCTCCAATCGAGCGTCGCGCGCAGCGTCTGGTGCCGCGGTAGCGCCGTTCGCCGGCCGGTGGTCAGAAATTTGAAGCGGTCATCCAGCAGGGCGGCGATCTCCGGAGGTCCCATCATGACGGCGTGGGCCGCGGCGAATTCGATGGCAAGCGGGATGCCGTCCAGCCGCCGGCAGATCGAGGCAATGGCGCTGAAGTTTTCTTCGTTGCGTTTAAAATCAGAGCCTAACGCCGCGGCTCTGGCGATGAACAGCTCCACGGCCGCATGCCCAAGGGCGTCGTTGGGTTCGACCCGGGTTCCAGGTGGCACGGTGAGCGGGGGGACGCGAAACACATGCTCACCATGGACGCGCAGCACTTCGCGGCTGGTTGCGAGAACGGTGGTGCGCGGACAGCGGCTCACGATCGCTTCGGTCAGGTTGGCTACCGCGTCGACCACGTGCTCGCAATTATCCAGCACGAGCAGTAGTTCTCTGGTCCCGATCGCACGCGCGACCGACGCGGCCGAAATCTCCTCGCCGTCCAGCTTGAGACCGAGAACGCTGGCGAGCGCCGAGGGAACCAGGTCCGGGTTGGAAAGCGAGGCCAACTCGACCAGCAGGCTGCTGCCACCTTGCAGGTCCGGGAATACGGATCGGGCGACCTCAAGCGCCAGTGTCGTTTTGCCGATCCCACCGGGACCGGTCAGCGTGACCACGCGATAGGCCGACAGCAGATCCCGCAGGTAGGGAATGGCCGAGGCCCGGCCGATCAGGTCGAACCTTGCCACCGGAAGGTTGGTCAAAACGGGATCGACGCGCGCCTGCATCGGCTCGACCGCGGCCTGTGCCGCGGGGGTGCTGTCCTGCCGGACCTGCCAGGTCCCGAGTAGGCGATAGCCGCGACCTATGGCTGTCGACAGCATGTCGCGATCGGGGCCGAATGCCTTGCGAATGGCCGCGATATGAACCCGAAGTGCGCCCTCTTCGACGAAGGTGCGCGGCCAGACGCGCTCCGCCAGGTCGGTCTTGCTGACGAGCTCGCCGCCCGATTGCACCAGCTCCGCGACGATTTCAAACGCGCGGCCGCCGAGGGGCACCGGCACCCCCGACGAACGCAATTCGCGCCGGGCAAGATCGATCTCCCACCCGGCGGAGGCGTATACAGGTCGTTGGCCCTGCTCGGGCACCATCGCGACCACCCTACTGACGCAACGCAACTCTCGGCATTTTGCTCTGCTTAGCACTATTTTTGGCGGCAATGCACGAGTGGGGTCGGGTCGGGGATTTCCGTGTCATGAAATACCACCCGCGGCGAAGCTGCAATGGGCGCGTGTCAGTCGCTTCGATAGATTGAAGGCACGGCGCAGCTCCACAAAGAGCCGTCATACTCCGCGAAAGCGGAGTATCCAGTACGCTGTGGCCTATCGGTTCTATCACGGCCGTCTCTGGAATACTGGATCACCCGCTGGAGCCTGTCATCGGGCGGCGCGATGCGCCGACCCGGTGGCGGGTGATGACGGTTGAGGGTGTGGCGCGTGCGTGCGCGATAAGTTGCTCAGGATTCAATTTTCAAATAGCGCTCTGTGCAAAACGCAGTTTCGCGATCTCGCGGCCTGATACGCCCGAGGTTTGCTATCAAATTTCCTTACCCTCTTGATCAGAGGGCGCAGGGAATGCCGGGCGCCCGATGCGCCCGCGGCCTCGTGTGCACTTGGTAGTGGTAGAACGCACACGAGTAACAACGAGTACCCCGGAATCACCCGGCGTCCCCGCACGCAATGGTTTTAACGGTTTGCTTCGTGCTCTTGTGTCCGAAAAATCTGCCAGAATATGCGAACGGGCG
>DATHHQ010000332.1:0-6415 GCA_035490095.1 Bradyrhizobium sp. | reverse complement strand
CCCAGGCCAACCTGCAGCAGGCCCAGGTCAACACCAAGATCGCGGCGGTCAATTACGGCTATACCAACGTCGTCGCGCCGTTCGACGGTATCGTCAGCGCGCATCTGGTCTCGGTCGGAGAACTGGTCGGCGCGTCATCGCCGACCCAGCTTGCGACCATCGTGCAGCTCGATCCAATCTACGTGAATTTCAACGTCAACGAACAGGACGTGCTGCGGATTCGGGAAGAAGCCCGGCGCCAGGGGTTGACGGTGAGCGAGCTCAGGCAATTGCCGATCGAGATCGGATTGCAAACCGAAAGCGGCTATCCGCACAAGGGCAAGCTCGATTATATCTCGCCGACACTCAATCAGTCGACCGGAACGCTTGCGGTGCGCGGCGTGCTGCCGAATCCCGACCGCGTCCTGTTGCCCGGATTTTACGTTCGCGTCCGCGTCCCCTTCGACCGGGAGCCGAACGCGCTGCTGGTCCCCGATGTCGCGCTGGGCAGCGATCAGGCCGGACGGTATGTGCTGGTCGTGAACGGCGAAAGTGTCGTCGAGCAGCGCAAGGTCCGGATCGGGCCGGTGGAGGGTGAGTTGCGCGTGATCGAAAGCGGCCTGAAGCCGGATGACCGCGTCGTCATTGCCGGGCTGTTGCGCGCGATTCCCGGCCAGAAGGTCGATCCGCAGCTCCAGAAGATCGAAGCGCCGCCGGCATCGGCCAAATAGGACCGGTCATGATTTCGAAATTCTTCATCGAGCGGCCGGTTCTTTCCAACGTCATCGCGATCCTGATGATTCTGATCGGCGGCGTGTCCCTGTTCAGCCTCGCGGTTGCGCAATATCCCGATGTCGTGCCGCCGACGGTGCAGGTCACGACCCGCTATCCCGGCGCCAGCGCCAAGACCGTCATCGATACCGTGGCGCTGCCGATCGAGCAGCAGGTCAACGGTGTCGAGGACATGCTTTACATGCAGTCCTATAGCGGGGCTGACGGCACCTATTCGCTGACGGTGACGTTCAAGATCGGCACCGACCTCAATTTCGCGCAGGTGCTGGTGCAGAACCGGGTATCGAGTGCGCTGTCGCAGCTTCCGCAATCGGTCCAGAACCAGGGCGTCACCGTGCAGAAGAAGTCCACGGCGATCCTGTTGTTTGTGACGTTGACATCCCCGAATTCGACCTACGACAGCCTTTTCCTCAGCAACTACGCGACGATCAACATTCGCGACGAGCTGTCGCGGCTGCCCGGCGTCGGCAACGTCACGGTGTTCGGCGCCGGCCAATATTCGATGCGGATCTGGCTCGACCCGAACAAGCTGCAGGTGCGCGGGCTGATGCCGCAGGACGTCATTTCCGCAATCCAGCAGCAGAGCCAGCAGGTGACCGCGGGTCAGGTCGGCATGCCGCCGACGCCCGCGGGACAGGCGTTCCAGTACACGCTCAACGTCAACGGACGGCTCGACGACAAGGATCAATTCGAGGATATCATCGTCAAGACCGGCAACGTCGGCGATGTGACCCGCGTCCGTGACGTCGGTTGGGTCGAGCTCGGAGCGCAGACCTACAGCCAGGTTTTCTCGCTCAACAACAAGCCGGCAACCGGTATCGGCGTATTCCAGTCGCCTGGCGCCAACGCGCTTGAAGTCGAGCAGGCGGTCGAGAAAAAGATGGCGGCGCTGGCGGCGCAATTTCCGCAGGACGTGAAGTACGACACGCCGTTCGACACCACCAAATTCGTCTCGGAATCGATCAAGGAAGTCTACAAGACGCTGATCGAAGCCGGCGTCCTCGTCCTCGTCGTGATCCTGATCTTCCTGCAGGATTGGCGCGCGATGCTGGTGCCGGCGACGACGGTGCCGGTCACGATCATCGGCGCCTTCGCCGCGATGGCGGCGCTCGGTTTCACGGTTAACATCTCGACTTTGTTTGCGATCGTGCTCGCCATCGGCATCGTGGTGGACGATGCCATCGTCGTCGTCGAAGGCGCCGCCCATAATATCGAGCAGGGCATGTCCGGCCATGACGCCGCCATCAGCGCCATGGACGCGCTGTTCGCCCCGATCATCGGCATCACGCTGGTGCTGATCTCGGTGTTCCTGCCGGCGGCGTTTCTGCCGGGATTGACCGGCAGGATGTACTCGCAATTCGCGCTGGTGATTGCCGCGACCGCGCTGCTCAGCGCCATCAACGCGGCCACGCTGAAACCGACGCAGTGCGCGCTCTGGCTGCGCCGGCCGGTGCCGCCGGAGCAGCGCAACTTCTTCTATCGCGGCTTCAACGCGGTCTATAACCGCCTCGAGCGCGGTTATGCCGGGCTGATCGGCCGCCTGGTCGCTCACAGCAACCTGTCGGTGATCTCGGCTCTCATCCTGATCGGCATCGCCGGTTATGGCCTGTCGCGGGTGCCGACCGGCTTCATTCCCATCGAGGATCAGGGCTACCTGCTGGTGGCCGCACAACTGCCCGATGGCGCGGCGCTCGATCGCACCCAGCGCGTGCTCGACCAGATCAGCGAACTGGCCGGCAAGACCCCCGGCGTCGATCAGGTGATCAGCATCGCCGGCATATCGGCGCTCGACAATTCTTCGAGCCTCGCCAACGCGGGCGTCGCCTATCTGATCCTGAAGGAGTGGAGCGCGCGCGGCGCGGGCCAGGATCTGCGATCGCTGTTCGTCGGTTTGAACGAGAAGATGGCAGCGATTGCCGAGGCGCGGATTCTGGTGGTTCCGCCGCCGCCGATTCAGGGCATCGGCAACGCAGCCGGTTTCGCCATGCAGGTCCAGCTCCGTGACGGCAATTCCGATTTCGGCAAACTGCAGGCCATCGCCGGCGCTATCGTCGCCAATGCACAGACGCAAAGCGCCCTGCAGCGCGTCAGCTCGTCGTTCCGCTCGATGGTGCCGCAGTTCGACGTCGCAGTGGACCGGATCAAGACCCAGACCCTGCATGTCACGACCGACCAGATATTCTCGACGCTGTCGTCTTATATGGGCTCGACCTACGTCAACCAGTTCAACAAGTTCGGCCGCACCTTCCAGGTCTACACCCAGGCGGATTCGCAGTTTCGCCTGACCCCGCGGGATATTGAAAAACTGATGGTGCGCAACAGCCAGGGCGACATGATCCCGCTCGGCACGGTGGCGAAGATTACGCCGGCGGTGGGGCCGTCACTGATCAGCCTGTATAATCTCTATCCGTCCGCGACGGTCATCGGCTTGCCGGCCACGGGCTATAGCTCCGGCCAGTCGATGACACTGATGGAAGAAATCGCCGGCAAAACCCTGCCGCCGGGGACCGGCTATGAGTGGACGGCGATGTCGTACCAGGAGAAGGTTGTCGGCGGTCAGATCTACTACGCGTTCGGCCTTGCCTTGTTGCTCGTGTACCTGGTGCTGGCCGGTCAATATGAAAGCTGGTACGCGCCGATCTCGGTGATCCTGGCCGTGCCGCTTTCGCTGCTCGGCCCGATGGCGGTGCTGACCGGACTGCGGATCGAGAACAACCTCTATACCCAGATCGGGATCATCCTGCTGATCGCGCTGTCGGCGAAGAACGCCATTCTGATCGTCGAAGTAGCGCTCGAGCTTCATGTGCGCGAGCGCAAGCCGCTGCTCGAGTCGGCGGTCGAAGCGGCACGGGCGCGATTCCGGCCGATCCTGATGACGTCGTTTGCCTTCATCCTCGGCGTGGTGCCGCTGGTGCTTGCGACCGGCGCCGGCGCCAGCGCCCGCAAATCGATCGGCATCACCGTATTCAGCGGCATGATCGCTTCGACCTGCCTCGCCGTGCTGTTCGTTCCGACGTTTTTTGTCGTGGTTCAACGGTTCGAGAACTGGCTCGCGGCGCGAAAGACGACAACAACCGGTGCGCCAACCGTCTCGCAGGCAGGACGTTAAAGAGACTTGCCTGAATGGCTGCGGGTTTGGCGCGTGTACCTATAGCTCCCAGAGCTACGCTTGACCGGTGTCGCCTTGGATCGTTTTCGTCTTGCCTCAACCATTCCAGAGGGGTTTTTGTTTCCAAACGAGAGATCAGCGCATCTGCAATCAACGCATAGATGGAAGTAATTGAGCCGCCACCCGCCGATAACCCTCGGGAGTTAGATGAACACCATCCGGTTGAACAAACCCAGCCGCCCGAGCGGATCGCACGAGACCATCGGCTTGGACCATCCTGATTCCTCGTTTGCGAAGTTCTTGCTGAATGCTGGCGATGTTGGCCTGGCGCATGGCTGGGGGATTATTTCGCCGAAAATCGTTGCCCCCAAATTGCAAAATGACGATTCTGGTGCCCTCTGGAACGTCGCTCGACAATCGAGCCAGCATGCCGCCCGTCGTATCTCCGGACACGCCTGCGTTCGTGACTCTCAGGCCAGAACCCCGGGCCTGCAGCATTGCTTGTAGCTGGGCCGGAAAGGACTCGGAGGAACTGACACCCTTACCTGCGGTATTGCTTGCCCCAAGGGCGACGACTTGCGCAGACGCCGACCCCATCAGCATAAAAAACAGAAATATTGCCGCCGGTATTTTCCCGAAGTCTTGCACAACCATCTCCAATAAAGATCGTAGGGTGGGCAAAGCCACCGGGTCGCGCGAATGCGCGCCCGATGATAAACTCCGCGTGCCCACCATCAAAACGGCAACTGGTCAGATGGTGGGCACGGCGCAAGAGCGCCTTTGCCCACCCTACGGCTACGGAGCCTTACACCTTGATCATGCGCTTGCCGCGGTTTTCGCCGGCCAGCAATCCGATCAGCGCCTTTGGCGTGTTCTCCAGGCCGTTGATGACGTCCTCCTGAACTTTGAGCTTGCCGGAGGCGACCCAGGATTGGAGGTCATTCAGCGCCTCATCGCGCTGATCCATGAAGTCCATCACGATGAAGCCCTGCATGGTCAGCCGCTTGACCACGATCAGGCCGGGCACGCCGCGCGGTCCGGTCGCGGACGGCACGCCGTCATATTGCGAGATCGCGCCGCAACAGGCGATGCGGCCGCGATTGTTCATCTGTGCCAGGCAGGCTTCGAGAATGTCGCCGCCGACATTGTCGAAATAGACATCGATGCCTTTCGGCGCCGCCGCCTTCAGGGCTTTGAACACCGCGCCGTCCTTGTAGTCGACCGCAGCATCGAAGCCGAGTTCGGACGTGAGCCAGTTGCACTTGTCCTTGCCGCCGGCGATGCCGACCACGCGGCATCCCTTGATCCTGGCGATCTGGCCGACGATCGACCCGACCGAGCCGGCCGCCGCCGAGACCACGACGGTCTCGCCGGCCTTCGGCTTCCCGACATCAAGCAGCCCGAAATAGGCGGTCAGACCGGCGATGCCATAGACGCTGAGCAGATGCGTCATCGGCTCGACCTTCGGCATCTTGGTCAGATGTTTTGCGGGGACAGCAGCGTAATCCTGCCAGCCGGTGTCGCCGAACACGATGTCGCCCGGCGCCAGCCCCGGCGCTTTCGACGACACCACCTCGGCGATGCCGCCGCCGGCCATCACGGTGTTGGCCTCGACCGCCGCGCGATAGGTCGCGCCGTGCATCCAGGCCCGGTTGGCGGCATCCAGCGAAATATAGCGCACCCGCAGCAACGCCTCGCCATCCCTGGGTTCCGGGATGGCGCCCTTGGACATCTTGAAATGCTCGGGTCCGAGTTTCCCGGCGGGCTTCTCAACCAGCAAAACCTGGCGATTGACGGTATCGTTCATCGCATTCCCTCCCAAGTGTCGGTTCTTGATGCAGATGACCGCGTACAAAACGCCCAACTGCACACATTGTGCGCTGCGCACAACGCTAGTCTTGGCACATTCATTTCACAACGAAAACATTGTGGCAAACCTTGCCGGTGCTTGAAGCGTGTTGCGTCGCTCCCGGAATCTGCCAAACTCGGAGCCGCCGGAACCTACGGGGGTGAAAAATGTCGAACAGGTTTACGCAATATATTCTGATCGCGATGGCGCTTGGCATCGTGATGGGGACGCTGGTTTTCAACTATCTCCCCGATAGCCGGGTGGAAATCGCAGCCGACGTAAACCTGATCGCGATGCTGTTCCTGCGCCTGATCAAGATGATCATCGCGCCCCTGGTGTTTGCGACCCTGGTCGGCGGCATCGCCCACATGGGCAGCGGCTCCAAACTCGGGCGGATTTTCGCAAAGACCATGGGCTGGTTCGTCAGCGCCTCGTTCATCTCGCTGCTGCTGGGATTGGTGATGGTCAATCTGTTGCAGCCGGGTTCGAATTTCCCCGGCACCCTGCCGGACAAGACGCAATCCACGGGATTGCCGGTATCGGCATTCTCGATCGAGAAATTCCTCACCCATTTGATTCCGACCTCGATCGCGGATGCGATGGCGCAGAACGAGATTCTGCAGATCGTGATCTTCGCGGTGTTCTTTTCGGTGGCGATGGGCGCCATGCCCGAGCGCTCCAAGCCG
>DATHHQ010000331.1:0-10388 GCA_035490095.1 Bradyrhizobium sp. | reverse complement strand
TCCTCACGGGCCGGCGCAAGCTGGACGCTGCATTGCTAAAGACGGCTTCTCGTCGCCTCAAACCGCCGCCGCGTCGAGCCGCTTTATCCGATCGGATCGCCTCGTAACTAAAAGCCAACCCCTCATAAGAGGGTTGGCGCGAGAGGGTTGGCGCGTACGTCATGCTTCGCCTTTGGGAATGTATTTGCCCATCACGCACTTGTAACTTTTCAGCCTCCACTCGTGATAGGGACCATTGGCGAGCCACTCGGCAATACCGATTTGCGCGTTGACCTGACAGGCGGTCATGGTGATGCCCGACTGCTCACTATTGGTCACGACTTTCTCCAGGCATAGCTGGCTGTTGCAGAGAATAGCGACAAGAGTAACAAGCATGGTAACCCTTCGGTGATGAGGAATACCCGGTCAATTCAGCCTATGCAGAGTTCATGCCAGCATTGGCGGGCGCCGTGCTCTTTTCGGCCCGATCAAGTCGACGATGTCAGGCCGCGATTCGCGGGACCATCAGGCCCGTCCTTCCGCCGTCGAATCGTGCCGGCTTCATGATGTTCTCCGCAGTCGCGTGTGGTTTCGCGCGACCATGACAATCGACCGGGCATGAGAACTTCGGTTCTTACTCTCAAATCCAAATCGACCATGTCTGGACGACCTCTCGGGAATCGGGTGGGCCGAGCGCCTCACAATCGGCAGAATGAAAGCAAGACCGCAGAGTGCGGCAGGGCGCCATCGGCTTGATGACGACCTCGGACAGCAATTGAACGCACACAACAGGAGAAGTGATCGTGTCGAAGGAAGAAGATAACAAGGCTATCGTTGGCCGGTGGTTCACGGATTTTTGGGGCAAGACCTGCGACCTCGGAATTGTCGATGAACTCGCTGCACCCGACATGCTGCTGCGGTATTCGCTGCACGAACCGCGCCGTGGCCGAGAAGACATCAAGGCGTTCATGACGGACTTTCGGAAAGCGTTCCCCGATCTCAATTTCTGGGGCGCCGCGGATCTGATTGCGGAAGGCGATTACGTCGTCGGCCGATGGGAAGGCGGCGGAACCCATACCGGCCCGGCATTCGGCGATTTCCTCGTCGGATCGCTGCCGGCCAACACCGGTCGCAAAATGAAATTCACCGGCACCACCGTGTTGAAACTCAAGGATGGTCGAATCCTTGAGGAAATCGGCCTCGACGATGGGGTAACTGCCTTGCAGCAGCTCGGCCTTATCCGCGCCGCGTGAATCGTTCTCGGCTCTGCGCCGACCTGATAAACCTTGAAAAGAAATCCGGCGACCTCGCGGTCGCCGGATCCCGTTTCGCCGCGGAATCTTCCGATGACGATTGGCGCTCGTGGAGCGCAAGGGCGCGTCCGAGACCCGAACATGCGAACCGCACCGCTCGTCATTTGGGCGACAAATATAGACAAGGCCGCATGCGCTCAATCGAATTGATCGATTGGTCTGCGACATGCGTCGCAAGCCGATGATGCGGCTTACGATCGCGCTCCGGGGGTACCGGCTGTAAGCCGGCCTCGCAATTCCGAGTGATTAATGCGAATCCGGACATTGAACGCCGGTGATCATATCGCATGCGATGCTCACAAATCGTTCTATTGTCGGCGTGATGTCTCCCGAGCGCCATGTGATCCCGGTCTCCAATATCGGCGCCGTGCCATCCAGATCCATATAGCGGACACCGGTGCGCGCCAGGTTGCGCAGTGAAGCGGGGACAAGTGCGATGCCCATCCCGGCGGAGACGAGGCTGATGATCGTTTGCATCTGGATCGCTTCCTGGACGATCCGTGCTTGTCCACCGTGCGCGGTGCAATAGCCGGTTACGAGATCATGGAAGGCAGGCGCACTCTGCCGAGGAAAGAGGATGAGCGGTGCGCCGACCACAGCTTCGGGCGAGAGCCGGCTCGCCGAGCAGGATAATCTCCCGTCGACGATCCAACTCTCCGGCACGGCAGCTATCAGCGGTTCGGTCACAAGTGGCAAATACGAGAGCAGTTTGGGGAATGCGGCGTTCGGCGGGGGGATGACGAGACCTACATGACCCTTGCCCTCAACCAGGGTCGCGATCTGCACGTCGCTCGTAGCTTCGGTCAGCGAGATCTCGACATTGGGAAAGAGCGAGGCGTAGCGGCGCACCAGCCTCGGCAGAATGCTGTAATCAGCGGTGCTCACGAACGAGATCGCGAGATGACCGGCGGTGCCATCCCGCAGCCGCTTCGCAATCTCGGGCAAGGCGTTCACCGCATCGAGCACGGTCCGAACGTGCGTCAGCCACTGCTCGCCCAACGGCGTGAGCGCCACGCTCCGTTTTGTCCTCACGAAGAGCGGTGCGCCGATCTCCCGTTCCAGGGCCATGATGGACTGGCTGAGCGGCGGCTGGCTCATGCCGAGCCCGGCGGCGGCGTGTCCGAAGTGGAGTGTCTGTGCCACCGCCGCGAAATGTCTCAACTGCCGGACGTCCATCTTTCATATCTCAAACATCTTAATGGGCTATTGGTAATATATTTTACCTTCTTATGGAAGTGCGTTATTCCGGCGCCTGATGTCATTGGAGGCCCGACATGCCGAAATACCGCTCCAGGACCACGACCCATGGCCGCAACATGGCCGGCGCCCGCGGGCTGTGGCGCGCGACAGGCATGAAGGACGAAGATTTCGGCAAGCCGATCATCGCCATCGCCAACAGTTTCACCCAGTTCGTGCCTGGCCATGTCCATCTGAAGGACTTAGGGCAGCTCGTCGCCGGCGAGATCGAGGCGGCTGGCGGGGTTGCCAAGGAGTTCAACACGATAGCCGTCGATGATGGCATCGCGATGGGCCATGACGGCATGCTCTATTCGCTACCGAGCCGAGAGCTGATCGCCGACAGCGTCGAATACATGGTCAACGCGCACTGCGCCGACGCACTGGTGTGCATCTCCAATTGCGACAAGATCACGCCGGGCATGCTGATGGCGGCGATGCGGCTCAACATCCCGACTGTCTTCGTCTCGGGCGGCCCGATGGAGGCTGGCAAGGTCGTGGTGAGAGGCACGAAGCGGGCGATCGACCTGATCGACGAGATGGTCGTTGCCGCCGACGACAGCTATACCGACGAGGAAGTAGCGACGGTCGAGCGATCGGCCTGTCCAACCTGCGGCTCCTGCTCGGGCATGTTCACCGCCAATTCGATGAACTGCCTGACGGAGGCGTTGGGCCTGTCGCTGCCCGGCAACGGGTCCACTCTGGCAACGCATGCCGATCGCGAGAAGCTGTTCCGCGAGGCCGGCCATGTGATCGTCAATCTCGCCCGCCGCTGGTACGAGCAGGATGATGCGACCGCGCTGCCGCGCAGCATCGCCAGCTTCGCTGCCTTCGAGAATGCGATGAGCCTTGACATCGCGATGGGCGGTTCGACCAACACGGTGCTGCACCTGCTGGCCGCGGCGCGCGAAGGTGGCATCGACTTCGCCATGGTCGACATCGACCGGCTGTCCCGCCGGGTTCCCTGTCTCTGCAAAGTTGCTCCCGTGAAGAACGACGTCCACATGGAGGACGTGCACCGCGCCGGCGGAGTCATGGCGATCATGGGCGAGCTCGACCGCGCCGGGCTGATCGACGCCAGTTTGCCGACCGTGCATGCACCGACCATGGCCGATGCGCTTCGCCACTGGGACATCGCCCGCACCACCAGCGAGGATGTGCGCTGCTTCTTCCGGGCGGCTCCGGGAGGTGTGCCGACACAGACTGCGTTCAGCCAGTCGGCGCGGTGGCAGTATCTCGACACCGATCGCCGGAATGGCGTGATACGCTCCGCCGAACATGCCTTCGCGCGCGAAGGCGGCCTCGCGGTGCTGGTTGGTAATCTCGCGCCCGAAGGCTGTATCGTGAAAACCGCCGGCGTCGACGAGTCGATCCTGAGCTTCACGGGCAAGGCGCGGGTCTACGAGAGCCAGGACGCCGCTGTGGCCGGCATTCTCGGCAATCGGGTGGGGCCGGGCGACGTGGTGGTGATCCGCTATGAGGGCCCCAAGGGCGGCCCCGGTATGCAGGAGATGCTCTATCCGACCAGCTATCTGAAGTCGAAAGGGCTTGGCAAGGCCTGCGCGCTTGTGACGGATGGCCGGTTCTCCGGAGGAAGCTCAGGTCTCTCGATCGGCCATGTTTCGCCGGAAGCCGCCGAGGGCGGACTGATTGCGCTGGTGGAGACGGGTGACCCGATCCTGATCGACATTCCCAACCGCACGATCCATCTCGACCTCGACGATGCCGTGCTCGCTCACCGCCATCAGGCAATGGAGGCGAAGGGCGGCGCAGCCTGGAAACCGTTTGGCCGAAAGCGCCATGTCTCGCCTGCCTTGCGCGCTTATGCGGCGCTGACGACCAATGCGGCTCGCGGCGCCGTTCGCGATGTCACTCAAGTCGAACAATAGAGACGGCCGTCCGCCTGACCACGCGCCGCCTCGAGCGCCGTCTGCGCCAACAGCGCGGCTTCGGCGGGGAATCCCAGCCGAAGCCTTTGCGCAAAAACCCGAACCGCGATCAGGCAGCCCGGACGTAGCCGTAACGCAGATTCGAGGGCTCCTTGGCGGCGAGCTCATACTCGCTCTTGAGGGCGCCCAGCCGGTCCTCGGAGAAGGTTGGCATCCGGATATTGCCGGCGGCCTTGAGATTGATCCGGTACATGCGGGCCGCGTTGCCGCCGAAGATCAACTGCTTGATCGCGCTATCGGCGCCACCGAGCGGCGCAAAACCATATTTCTTCTGCATATCCTCCGGGATTTCGAGCCGACGCAGCGCCTCGATCTGCCACTGGGGCGACCCGTACCAAACCGAGTCGGTGCCCCATAGGACATGATCGACCCCCATACCCTTGATCAGCGTGCCGACCAGGGCAGCGCAGAATTTGGGATGCGCCACGGCCGAGTTCGCAAACGACGTGCCAAGCTCGGCGTGGACGTTCGTGACTCCAAACTTCTGCGGAATTTCCGCGAGATCAGAGGCCCAGCGGATGCGGCCTGTGGACTCGAACTCGGCCCAGGCCTGGTCGGGCAGCTCGAGGAACGGACGCAGCGCCGAATGATAGATGACGAAGTTCATCTGCGGCCAGTCCTTGGCAGCCTTGCCGATGTCCCAGGCGGTTGCGTACTCCCAGACGCCGGCGAAGGATTTCTCGTAGTCGGGCGGCAGCAGACCCTTATGGATGCATAGCGTTGTGATCCCGGCTTTCACCGCTTTGTCGTAGAACGGATACATCACCTGCTCGTCGTCAAGCCGCCATGGGAATTTCGACGGCGCCAGCGGGTCGCCGATCGTGTACGACTTCCATGAATCAGGCTTGTAGACCGCGATCGCCTTGTCGACCTCATCCATCCAGCCTGGCTGCTTGGGCGTGATCACGCTGTGCGCCAGCAAGCGGCGTGAGCCGGCGAAGTCATTGACCATCTCGCGCGCCTTGGCGATCTGTTCGTTCGACAACAGCCACCAGCTTGGATCGTCGAACGGGGCGCCGCTCAGAAGCGCCATGGAGGTGTCGCTGTCGTAATAGATCTCCTTCATGTAGTTCTGGAACTTGTAGCGGGCGAGCGACGACACGCCTTCCTGTTTCATCTGCGGGTTCCAGTGCTCGCCGGCGAAGCCTGCGAGGTCCAAGAGCTCCTGATGCTTGAAGTCGTCGCGCACGAAGTGGGTCTGGACGTCGAAGACGAACTGCCCTGCGAGACTTTTGGTCCGCGCCAGCATCATTTCGGGCTCGCGCGCCTCGGCCGCCGTGACCTGGAAGACGTTGCCGTAGATCTCGTTCATGGCGAGAAAGGCGGATGCCATACCGCAGCTCGTTCGCAGGAACTGCCGGCGGTTCAAGCCGAGCGGTTTGCTGTTGAGGTCGGCCAACTCATTAATGCGCGCTTCGACCTGCTTCTGGGTCGCACTCTGCGAAGGCGGCAAATACTCGCCGTTCGATACAATCTGGGTCGGAACCGGCGTTGCAGCCGATGCCGCCTCGGCGCCTGCGACAAGGCGCTGTTCTCGTTCACTGAGCCAACTTCCCATCGTCGTCCTCCCTGTTTGAGGTGATCGACCAGTTGCCGGCCGTTAAATCGACCAGTCGCCGGTCGTTAACGGGAGGAGGTTGCGCCCCGGATCGGCCCAAATCATGACGCGGGATTTCCGCCCACCTTGGACTGCGAGTTTTTCTGTTGGAATGGCGCTGTGATCGGGGACAACGCGCCCCTCGGAAAATGTGGCCCTTTGCCGTGCGGTATCGGCCGCAATCAGCGGGACAAAGGGGTAGGGGGATCTGTGAGATCGGCCCTGCCAAGTTCCCGAGTTACTTGTTTTTCGAGTTCATGAAAGCGCGCGAGCGTCGCCGCGCGGCGTGGAATCTGAGTCGCCTCATCTGCCAACCGCTGCGCCAGATCGACGTGATAATCGTGCACGATGTCCAGCCGCGCTTCTTTGGCAAGCTTCCGATGATATTCAGCGAGCATGCTGTGCATCTCGGCGACCTGCTCATGGATATCAAAGCGTTCTGCAACCATCTCCTTTACTCCACACGCTGTCGACAACCGCCACTAGGTTTTCGTGGGCCTCCCCCGCTTTGCATAAATGACTCCATGTGAGTCGGCAGCCTTTCGAAGAATGCCCGCCTTCTTCATCGCAGCAGTTCGCTCGGGACCCTGCGGCATCGCGCGGGCCTCATCGAGCGCCGCCTGCGCGTCTGCGTCCAAATCAAGTTCTGGCCGCTTGTTTTTAGCCATGGTGAAAAAGCTACGTCACAGGACGGCACCTTGTCTGTCCGATCCTCGACACTGCGGATTCGGGAGGTTGCCACCATCACCAGGTTTGAGCTGGTTCCAGGTGCGGAACCGCAAGGTATCAAGTTGCGCGAGATCATCTGGTAAGGAATTTGTACTGCAAATCAGCCATAGAGTCGGGGATCGGACAGACACGCGAGAATCTCAGGGTTTATCGTGGTGCTCACATTCAACCGTCGGGTTAGCCATGCAACGCCCCTCGGATACACAGATCTCGTCCCTTAGGCGGCAGGCGGCGGACGCGCTCCGCCGGGCCCGCAAACTGCCTGTCGGTCACGCCAGAAATAACCTGAGGCAGTTGGCCAGCGGGCTTCTGTGGCTCGACAAGAGAAATCCCCAGGCAGGTGTGCAACACCGAGTAACCGCAATTTTGGCGCTGACCGACTTGCGCAGTTAGGCGCATCTGCATGCGAGACAAAACGCAGATATCGAACGAGTTGCGACCGCCGTGTTCGAGGTGCGGCAAGCCGTTACTGCTGACGCTCCGTCAACCGGCAAGCCCCGGCTTCGAGCTGCGCATCTATTATTGCGCTTGTTGCGCGGCCAGTGACCGGGTCATTGCACCGCTTCGCGCGGCGGCAACCCAGGGCTTTCGCCGATCTCGATATTTGCGCTGACATCAGGAACGCGTTGGAGGTTGCCGATCATTCATCCTCCGCATCGAACAGAAACCCCTGACTGTCGACCACCTTGCCGTCTTGCGTAATCGGCACGTAGATGCAGGAACGACCTTCGGCGTCGCTTAGCTTGATGGCTTGCGGCATTGCGTCGGGATATTTCCCGCCGTGCTCCATGGTTTCGAAACATAGGCCCGTCCCATCCATCTGAGGGTCTTGTGGGCGCTGTTCGGGCGTCATTTCCGCGAATTTGTGCATGAGTTTCATCAGCGTCTCCTCGCGACGAGACGGCCCCAGCTTGGGGGGAACTGGGGCCCACTTTTTTGTGCCGGTCGGGCAATACACTACCGACACGATTCTGTAATTCGTCGCCGGCTCGATTGTTTCGCTCATGACACAATGGCAATCTAGCTGAACATCCATTCAAGAAAGTTCCGAAGCAGTTCCTGGAACGTCGCGATGCCCCATTCGTTTTCTCCTGCGCAACAACGAAAGGAGAAAGAACATGAAGAAGATTTCTTGTGTTCTCGCCGCGTTAGCGACCATCGCGGTTGCAGCGCCTACAGTCGCGAGCGCCGAGGGTTTTAGCTTCCGCGTCGGCAGCGACCGAGATTATTATCGCGACCGCGACAACTATCGCGGCGCGCGTGCGGAGTTTTACCAACATGACCGCGGGCTGCATCGCGGCTGGTACAGGCATGGCGGCGACCGAACGGTAATCATCAAGCGTCACCGTTACTGGGATGACTAGTAGAGGATCACTAGTTCACTAGTAGAGAATGGCCCCTTAACCGGGGCCATTTTTTTGATGCGAGATCGGAATTGCCGGAAAGCCTATTCAACCAAACACAAAACTCTGGATCAGAAAGCAAGCTGCGGTGAGCGCCCCGGGGACGGCGGCGACGATGACAGTTGCCGGCATGATTGCGAAGCTCAAGAAGCTCAAAATGAGCGCTGCGCAAGCGATCACGGTCATTGCAATCCCGCGCGAAGATAGTGGATTGCGGGGACTGCTCAACGCACGGTCACATTATCGTCAAGAAGTACCTCAAGCTAGAAAATCTAGGAACAAGTGGAACGGGTGGGGGGCGCCGATGACCACGATTCAAGCAGTCGTCTTTGGGGTGATGCTGGCGTCAACGCCGAGCTTGGTCTTGCTGGCATTTCTTCTTTGGCGAGAGGGGGGCGGGCTTCGAAGCAATTCAGAGTTTGACGGCCAGCGACCTTATCCCAAGCCACATTAGCCAGATCCAACCTGCCATCGCGATAGTGATCGCGACCAGAAAGGTCAGTCTGACTGGAAATCGCCGGGCGCTTGGCTCTACTTCGGGGTGTGGACCGGCTTAGTGTCCGATCTTGAACCGTACATTAAACCCGCATCGGCTTGGACTTGAAGGTCCGCGCTGAATGGTACGCCGGGACCGCCGGAAGGCGTGCCTTGGGCAAATAGACGGATCGCTTCAGCAAGGCCGCCTCAGTTGGCGGGCTCTTTCATTTGCCGCGCGTGTTGGCCACCGGACTCTTTGCTTTCAATCTCTTCCGCTTGGGCGACATATTTGGCGGCCAATTTTCGCAGCGCTGCTTGCGTTTCGACGTCACGAATATTGTCGGCATGCCATTCACATTTGGCAGCCTGATCTCGCAAATAGATGGAGCGTGAGGACATTGGCGACCTTCCTTTAGGTCAGCCACACTATCGTAAGGGACCATGCTACCTATGGTCAAAACAGACCACTAGGCGGATTGAAAAAACGGCCCCTAGCGAAGGGGTAGTGGCCTACCTTGAACTTTGCGAGTGACGTAACTTCAATGTGGAGTGGCGCAATTTCAATCTGGACAGCCGAATTTGAACGGTTCTAAATTTGGCGATCTCGTGGCTGGGGTCGCATCATGAAACGCAAAAAACCATCCCTTGAAGAGCAGTGGCGCGCGGAGGCCGAAACCTTGAAGCGTGAAGCCGAGCAGCTTCCTCACGGTAAAGAACGCGAGGAATTGTTGCGCAAGGCACGCCAGCTAGAAACCGCTTCGCACGCCAATGAGTGGCTATCGTCGCCGGGCTTGGCCCCGCCTAGGTAAGGCCACCAAAGTTGGCGAAGAGTTGACGCGGGCCGGCTATCGTCCGGGACCGAACCGACACAACATGCGGCGTCGTGTACAATTCCGGCCACGCCGAGCGAGTCTCCGGCCTGGGGGCTCGCTGCGGTTGGCGGGGCTACCAGCCCAGCCTCGTCTCGCCCAAGAGGCCGCCTCAGTTGGCGGCCTCTTTCGTTTGCGACGATGCGCGATGCCAGCTCTTTGCTTTTCAATATCTTCCGCTTCGGCGACATATTCGGCGGCCAATTTTCGCAGCTGTGATTGCGTTTGGTCATCACGGATATTCTTGGCGCGGCCATCGGCAGCGCCGATTAGGCAACGGATGGCGGTTTGCCAGATCCTGCTCAGCCGTTGGCAGCTTCATGATGTCGCCGGCAGCGTCTTCCAGCGTCACGACCTGGCAGCAGGGAAATCGAGTCGTCGAACGTTCGTTCCAGCCTACGCGATTCTGAAATCGCGGGTTGCTTGATAAAGGCTGATCGAACCCACAATGACGGTAAGTAGTCCCACGAGCCAGGCCAACAGCGAGCCAGCCGCGATCGCGCCACCGACAATCCAAATGCCAAAGGCAATGATACCTAATGAGATCAGGAACGAGAATGCGTCATTCATGATGACCTCCATTCCAAAGAACAGCGTTCAGCCTAAAACCGGCATACGGCAAGCAGAAAGATCGAAGCCGAGCGCATGCTTCTCATGGCGACCTACTGGCGCTCGGTTGCTGCCTGTTTATCCGTTTCAGCCGTGTATTCGTCGGCAAGGTCGCCAAGACGTTGCGTGGCGACGGTGTCGTTGACGCCACCGGCGAGACGGCAGCAACGCTCGGCTTTGTCTCTAACTGCGCGGTGGTGGTCGGTATCAAAGTCATCACCGACCTT
>DATHHQ010000330.1:0-4795 GCA_035490095.1 Bradyrhizobium sp. | reverse complement strand
CGACAAGACGAATCTCGCCCCGTATCGCGTCCTGCATTTCGTCGTCATGGTGTTCGTGGTGACGCGGTTTGTATCGAAGGACTGGCGTGGGCTGGAATGGCAGATCTTCAAGCCCATCATCATATGTGGCCAACAATCGCTCGCTGTATTTTGCGTCGGGGTCTTCCTCTCATTTGCCGGTCATTTCGTACTGATGACAAGTTCCGGCTCTCTGATGACGCAGCTGTTCGTGAGCGTGGCCGGTATCACGATCATGACACTCGTCGCCTGCTACATCTCATGGTCCAAGCAACAGGACGACCCGCATCGCATGGCATCCGCCGAGGCTCCTTCATGAATTCACGGGCTGGAATTCACGTCGAATGGAGCCTCACGCGCCCGTGCCGGTGAGGCTGGCGGGCCGGATCGCGCTCTCAACGGGATTCGGAACCAGGACATTACTCCCCGTTCGCCGCGTCAAATGAGCGCGAAACCGGCAAAAACTGCCCTTGCGCCGCGATATTGATCGTTTTCCGCCGAAATAGCGATGTGGTTTAAGCTATCAAGCTCGCCCCATTCCGCGTATCCTGCACCGGTCGGGCATGGCCGGTGTGCGGGGACCGGCAGTTCGTTAACGTTTTTGATCCCGCGGAGACGACGTGATGGCTAAAGGTACTGTGAAGTGGTTCAACGCGACCAAGGGTTTTGGATTTATCCAGCCCTCTAGTGGCGGCAAAGACGTTTTCGTTCATATTTCGGCGGTCGAGAAAGCTGGCCTTTCCTCGCTCAACGAAGGACAGACGGTTGAATACGAAGAGGTTGCCAATCGCGGCAAGACCTCGGCCGAGAACCTCAAGGTTTAACGCCCGAGCGCGGTCAGCAACAGCGCACTCTCGGGTCCAATCCGGGGGTGGGGCTTCCAAGAAGATCAAAAACCAAAGTACATTCGGCAGGAGTGGGTCCCACTCTTGCACATTCGAATCGGTGCAGAACGCGCCTGTTCGATTGCTCAATCTTCCTTGACCCATTTCTCAACCGTCATGACGTCCGGTGGCTGCAGATAGCCGCGCGGCCACATGTCCACGACCCATTCGATCCTGGTTGCGCGATCCACCAGCACCGCGGTGTTGTGCGGCGTCTGCAATACCAGCGCATTACCGCGATAATGCGGGTCGCCCACCACATGATATTTCAGCAGGCCCCATTGCTGCAGAACCAATAGCAGGCTGGTGGTGTTGCGGGTGGTATCCCAGCAATCAAAGTTGTGCTTGTCATCGAAGTAACGGAAATCCGCTTTCGCAACGCGTCTGTTGGTCCCGATCACCGGCCCCATGCGGCGATCGAACCACACCACCGCCTTCTGCACCGCCGCCCGTTCGGCCGCGGCCGAAGCGCGGCCGGCTGCGAGAATCTGTGACAGCGCGTTGCGGTCGGCGGCTGTGAAATCGAGGATCTCGCGGCGTCTGCAGACGAAGCCGTAGCATACCGTCATGGAGTTCGCCGACGGCGGAAAAATCGAAACCGTCGAGTAGAGCGCCGCGACCGGTGCGCTGAGCTCGACCGCGAGCGCGGGCAGCGGCGCGCCTATCAGAGTTCCTCCGATAAGGGAGATGGCCAAACCACAAAACGCCAGGCTGTTGCCGGATCTGCCAGATTGTTCCCGCCTGTCCATCAGCCTCATCGATCGCACGCTTTCAAGCCAAAAAATCCGGCGAAAACTATCGCAGCGGTTTCACGAAGCCAAGATCGGCGGCGTGATTGAACACAGAAACCCGGGCCATACCATGACGCCCGATAGCTCGCCCTGCCCGCCATTCACGGCGCCCGACCCGCGCCAGACCATTGCGGGTTGGAAAGCACCGTTGCATCGCACCCCCAACATCGGTCAAATGCGCCAGGAATCCCCGGATCGCAGCGCACAGCGATTCCATAACACGGAATAAAACCAAACAAGAGTCACGGGAGCGACGCTACGATGGAAGACGCTACGATGGAAAAAGGCATCTTCGAAGGCCTCAAGGTTCTGGACTGCGCGAGTTTCATCGCAGCGCCGGCGGCCGCGACCGTGCTGTCGGATTTCGGCGCCGATGTGATCAAGATCGAACCGCCGGTAACGGGCGATCCCTATCGCAACCTGCCGAACTTGCCGGGATATCCCGCCAGCCCGCACAATTTCGCCTGGATGCTGGAGTCCCGCAACAAGAAGAGTCTTGCGCTCGACCTCTCCAAGCCGGAAGGAAAGGCGGTGCTGTATCGGCTCGTTGCCGAGGCCGACGTCTTCATTACGAATTTTCCGCCCGCCGTACGCGGCCGGCTCGGGATCACGTACGACGAACTTGCCCCGCTCAATGCGCGCCTGATCTATGCGTCGTTCACCGGCTATGGCGAAAAAGGCGAAGAGGCCAACAAACCCGGTTTCGACAGCAACGCGTATTGGGCGCGCTCGGGCCTGATGGACCTGGTGCGCGCGGATGTCGATATCGCACCGGCGCGCTCGGTCGCGGGCATGGGTGACCATCCCTGCGCGATGGCGCTGTACGGCGCGATCGTCACCGCGCTCTACAAGCGCGAACGCTCCGGCAAGGGTTCGCATGTGAGCTCGAACCTGATGGCCAATGGCATCTGGGCCAACGGCATACTGGCTCAGGCCAAATTATGCGGCGCGAAATTTGGCGAGCGGCGTCCCCGCGAGCGCGCGCTGAACGCGGTGACCAACCACTACAAGTGCCGGGACGGCCGCTGGATCATTCTGTCGCTGCTTAACGAAGACCGGCAATGGCCGACCCTTGCCCGCTGCATCGGACGCGAGGATTTTATCACCGATGCCAGGTTCGCCACCAGGGCCGACCGTCACACGCGCTCGGTAGAGCTGATCAAGGTCTTCGATGAGATCTTTGCCACCAAGGACCTCGCCGAATGGCGCAAGATACTCGACGGCAATGGCCTGGTGTTCGGCGTGGTCGGCATTCTCGACGACATTCCGGATGACAAGCAGATGCGCGAGAACGAGGTGCTGGTTCCGTTCGAGAACGACACCCTGCTCACCGTCAACAGCCCGATCTGGATCGACGGCAGCAAGAAGACCCAGCCACGGCATCCGCCCGGCATCGGCGAGCACAGCGATGAGATTCTTCGCCGTGCCGGATATGACGAGGCATCGATCCGGCAATTGCGGGCCTCAGGCGCCGTGGCCTAACCGCGTTACGGGACCATCCATATCGCGTCACCGCCACTCTGCTGCCTCTCCCTAAGGGAGAGGGTTGGAGTGGGGTTGCGATCTATCGTGAGGCCGTAACCCCTCACCCGGATCGCTCCGGACGATGCTTCGCATCGCCGAGGCGATCCGATCCGACCTCTCCCCAAGGAGAGATACATCGAACATGAGGCGACCACTTTACGGCCAAGTCCAGAGCAGGCAAGGAGCGCGGCGATGTCGACCTACCGGCTGCATTATTTCCCGGAGTCGGGAAACAGCTACAAGCTTGCTCTGATGCTTACGCTTTGTGGCCAGACTTTTGAGCCGGTGTGGACCGACTTCGGCGGCGGCATCACCCGAACGCCGGAGTGGCGGCGGTCGGTCAACGAGATGGGCGAAATTCCGGTGCTGGAACAGGATGGCGCCCGTCTCACGCAGACCGCGCCGATATTGCTGAAGCTGGCCGAACAATACCGCCGATTTGGCGGCGAGAATTCCGAGCAACAGTTCGAAGTGCTGCGCTGGCTGTTCTGGGACAATCACAAAGCTGACCGGCTACATGGCGACCTATCGCTATATCAGAACATTCACGCCATCTCCCGACCCGCAGGTGCTGACTCACTTCCGCAAGCGCCTCGACGACTTCCTTGGGATTCTGGAACGGCACCTGCAGCGATGCGCGTTCGCCATCGGCGACCGGCCGACGGTGGCCGACTTTTCAATGATCGCCTATTTGTCGTATCCAGTCGACGAAACCGGATATGATTTTGCGGTTAGTCACCCGGCCGTGAACGCTTGGCTCCTGCGCGTCGCAGATCTGCCCGGATGGCAGTCACCCTACGATCTATTGCCCGGCAAGCGTCTCACGCACTACGCGTAAGCTCGCCTGCATTGGTATTTATGCTCGATCATGATCCGATTAGATTGAATCGGATCATGATCTCATCCTTTTGTTGGAGCATGATCTTTTCGGAAAACCGGTTCCCACTTTTCCGGATCATGCTAGTTGTGGATCAGCACCCAGCCGACGGCAGCGAGGCCGATGACCACGGCAACCGCGATCGCCCATACGCTGACCCTGACGTCGCCGACGATTTGCCGCTCGGCTTCGTTCTCGGCGATTTTGCGATCCCGCACCTTGTTCTCCTTGTCGGAGTCACTCATCGTTTGATCTCCGCTTAAGTTCCGGCCGTGGTCGACGGACGCAAGCCTGCCTCAAACGTGGCCGGCCGATCGGCAGCACCCTGGCCGCTTCCTCCCGTGCCGGCGAGCCGGCTCAGGGAAAACGCCGCCACCGCCGCGCACAGGGCGGCGCCCGCCGCCGCCATGAACACCGATCCCGGGCTCCATTTCGCGATCAGCAGCGCCCCGCCAACCAGCGGGCCGACGATCGAGCCGACCCGGCCAATCCCGAGCGCCCAGCCGACCCCGGTGGCCCTGACCGAGGTCGGGTAGAACGTCGCTGCCAGCGCGTTGGCGGCGATCTGGCCGCCGACAATGCAAAAGCCGGCGGCGAAGATCGCCATGGTGACGAAGACGACGGAGTGGCCGAGCTGGCCGATCGCGCCGACCGCGAACACGGCGACGAAATACACCAGCGCCAGCGCGCGAAACGAGAAT